>CAXDSX010000027.1:0-17017 GCA_963992075.1 uncultured Pseudomonadales bacterium
CCCCAATCACTGACACGGATATATCCTCAGGGGAACTGCTCTCAGCTGAGAAATACAATACATCTCCATCCACATCATCAGCTGATAATTGAATAATCAGCGGAGTGTCTTCTAAGGTCTCCTGGTCTACTATATCACTCAATACAGGTGGATCATTAACAGCATTCACAGTTAGAGTAAATGTTTGACTATTAGACGCACCTTCACTATCATTTACTATAACTACAATCAGAGCTTCACCAATTTTATCATCCTGAACATCAAAAAATAACGTTGCCAAGCGGTCTCCACCGAAACCAAACGCGAAACCAGAATATTCTTCAGGATCGATCCCCGACATCGACAGCACATTGGGATGAACCATCCCGCAGCCCATAACTTCGCGCCATCCATCCGGTCCCATGACATCAACCTCGGCGGAGGGCTCCGTAAAAGGAAAGTACGAAGGCCGAAATCTAACTTCCAATTCCTGTTCAAAGAACCGACCAATAAACTCAGTAACCGTGCCCTTTAGATCCCCAAAATTGATCCCTCTGTCAACCACTAAACCTTCGACTTGATGAAACATTGGGCTATGCGTCAGGTCGGAGTCTCGGCGGTAGACGCGGCCTGGGCAGATAACTCGGATCGGTGGTTTTCGGTTTTCCATTACCCGAACTTGGACCGGCGAAGTATGGGTTCGTAGAACTAATCCATTCTTTAGGTAAAAGGTGTCGTGCATCGCACGCGCTGGATGATTCCTCGGAATGTTGAGCGCTTCAAAATTGTGGTATTCGTCCTCAATTTCAGGACCGTCTACAACATCGTATCCCGCACCAACAAAGATCTCTTCGATTCGTTCAAGTGTCTGCGTCACTGGGTGTAGGCTGCCGCTGTAGCCTTTGCGACCTGGCAAGGAAACATCCAACGTCTGACTCGTGAGATCGCTCTGCATTTGCTCGGTCTCAAGTTCACTACGACGCCGGTTAATGGTCTCCTGGATTACGTCCTTTGTTGCATTAATAGCAGCGCCGGCCGCCGGACGTGCTTCCGGTTCGACATCACCTACACCACGGAGGAGAGCAGTTATGACCCCGTTCTTGCCAAGATAGTAAACACGCGTTTCTTCGAGCGAGGAAATCTCTTCGCTTGCTCCTATGCGGGCAAGAGCTTCTGCTCGAATCTCATCTAAGTCCATAAGGATCACTCATTGAACCGGCTCTGATGAAAACCCTTTGCAAACGCGTTAACAGACCCCACAAAGGATAAGTCGTAGGACCCGACTCTCGTTATGCAGCAAGGGCTTCCTTTGCCTTATCTGCCAACGCGCGAAATGCAGCTTTCTCGTGTAACGCCAAATCGGCTAGGACTTTCCGGTCCACCTCGATAGCAGCTTTTTTCAAACCCGCAATGAAGCGACTGTACGAAAGCCCATGCTCACGCGCTTCCGCGTTAATGCGAATAATCCAAAGTGCCCGGAATTGTCGTTTCTTCTGGCGTCGATCTCGGTACGCGTACTGCCCCGCTTTAATAACCGCCTGTTTTGCAACCTTAAATGTTCGGCTTCGAGCGCCGTAATAGCCCTTGGCTTGACGGAGTACTTTTTTTCGGCGAGCTCTGGACGCGACGCCTCGTTTGACTCTTGGCATGGTCTCTCCTAGCGGGCCTTGCCAGGTAGCATCCGATCCACGCTTTTCCTATCAGCTGGAGAGACCTCATTGAAGCCTCGCAGCTGTCGTTTCCGCTTTTGCGGCTTCGACGTAAAGATGTGGTTCTTACCCGTCCGTTTATGCTTAAAGCCTTTGGCCGTACGGCGAAATCGCTTGGCCGCACCTCGATTAGTTTTCATTTTTGGCATAGCTGCTCCCTAATGCCTGATCGCATTACGAGTCTCATCAAGTGAAACTCCCATTAGCACGTTTGCGCGATTTGTGAGCTAACAACAACCGCGCCGCGTCTTCTTGTTATCTTTTCTTTTTACGTGGCGCCAACACCATGGTCACCTGCCGGCCTTCAAATTTTGGGCTAGCTTCGACCGTGGCCATCGGCTCGAGGTCCTCTTCTACCCTCTCCATCAGTTTCATTCCTATTTCGGGATGCGCCATTTCGCGTCCTCGAAAACGCAGGGTGACTTTCGCTTTGTCCCCATCTTCCAAAAAACGTATCAGATTACGCAACTTGATCTGATAGTCGGCCTCTTCAGTTCCAGGCCGAAACTTTTGTTCCTTAACCTGAATCTGCTTCTGCTTTTTTCTTTGAGCGGCTTTCGCCTTTTTTAGATCAAAAAGGTGTTTTCCGTAATCCATCACCTTTACAACTGGGGGCTCCGCCTCAGGTGCGATTAACACCAGATCAAGCCCTGCCTTTTGCGCCTCATCAAGCGCGTCTACTCTACTAACAATACCGACTTGACTGCCGTCGGCGCCGATCAATCGCAGTTGGGTATCCTGAATATCTTCATTCAACACTGCGCGTTCACGTTGCGCGTTCACTCCTGATTTTTTAATTGGACATTCTCTCCATATAAATCCTTACGTTGATCTTAGCCGATATAACTGATCGCCCAAGCTTCCCCTCAGACAAAACAGTATCAAAAGATACTCACTTTTCCGACTAAAAAAGCGCGCCGAGTTTACGGCCCGACGTTCGACAAAACAACCTTAAGTGCTTGTCGATTAAGCATAAATCGTCGACTACGTACGACGATGGACCAAGTTCATTGATTCGTCACGAAACACACGTTAGGGTTTGCCACCGGTCGAACGAGGCCGGAATCCATAGGCGCGTAGCTCAGTTGGTTAGAGCGTTGCCTTGACATGGCAAAGGTCGTTGGTTCGATTCCAATCGCGCCTACCACGGTTTAAGCCGGTGGTTCGTTCGCGACCCACCGGCAACGATCGGCATACATTAATCCTACTCCAAGCTCCGATTTTGTAGCTCGATCCGGGTTACTGGGCCAACTAACCTTATCGAGTATCCAGACGAAACCGTGGCACTCGTGTCATGGCACCGAAAGATCGCCGCCCTGCAACATTACATACTGTCGATATCGGCTTTCGCTATCGCCCATTAACGCTTCGTGGCTGCCCACTTCCGTCACGCTGCCCTGATCCATGAAGACGATTCGATCGGACCGCCGTATCGTCGAAAGACGGTGGGCTATGACAATCACCAATCGATCTTTTGATACTTCGGTTAACGCATCAACCAAACGATTTTCCGCCACCGGATCAAGGGCCGCCGTCGGCTCATCCAAGATTAAAATTTGAGAATCTCGAATGAGTCCCCGGGCGATACTGAGGCGTTGTTGTTGGCCCACCGACAAGGTTTCCCCTGAGCGGCCTAACACCGTATCAATCCCCTTAGGCATTGAGGCGACAAAGTCCGCGCAACCCGCCGTACGCAGCGCTTCCATTATTTCGCTCTCGGTGGCACTTGGGTTTGCCATGGCCAAATTGTCCCGAATGCTTGCCGACAACAGGAGATGTTCTTGAAACACGTAAGTGACTTGGCGCCGAAGCGAATCCAGGTCAAAGTGCCTGACATCAACACCATCAAGTAGAACCCTACCATGCGTCGGTCTTAATAGCGCCGGGATCATGTAGGCAAGACTCGTTTTACCCGCCCCAGTTGGACCGACGATGGCAATCAACGACTTGGTCGGTAGCTCAAGGTCGATGTCTTGCAGCGCGGTAGATCCATCCGGGTATTGGTAACTGAGGTTTTCGAATGCAACACCTTCGCTCAAAGTCCCAATCTCTTCATCCCCGTGCGCATCCTCGTCTCGGTCTTGATCGATGAAGAAAAAGACGCGTCTAAGAGCGGCGGCAGGTTCCTGCACAAATATCCACGTATCGCCAAGCTCTCCCGCTGCATAAAATATGGCCACGAGAATTCCGATGAGTGCGAAGAAATCACCCGGGGTCAGAAGACCGCCGATCACGTCATGGGCAACGCCGCGGCCCCAATAAATCAACAGCGAGGTCAAGAAGACACCGCCCAATGCAATAACGATCGCCCAAACGACAATCGCGTACCGTTCTCGTAAAAAAGATTCTTCGCTTCGCACGGCAAAGCGTTCTTTTTCACGTTCCATCCCCCCCAGACTCTGCACAGCGGTGATGCTGTCCAAGCTTTCTTCCATACTGCTTGTCGTCGACGATCCCGCTGCTCGTTTCGTTTGGTTCGTGCGACGTACCAACCCTGAAAACGGAAAGGTAATGGCGATAGCAATCGGAAAAGCTGACCAAGCAACCCAGACAAGTTCCGGCGAAATATCACCGTAGGTGTACTCGATGAGATAAATCTGAATAAGAGCGGCAATCAATATTGCCAGTGGACGAAGCGTCAGTTGATAGACCACTTCCGGCACCATCGGCGCGTCGTAGAGCACGCGATACATCGAGTCGCCGATGCGCTGATCTTGGACAGTGGTCAATGAGAGCCGGGTAAGACCTTCGAATAAGTCCGTTCGAAGAAAATTGACCATGCGTTGCGTCAACCGCACGTTCACCCAATATTCTAAGAGCCCCCATAGCCCGCCAGCTTCACTCCCGCCACCACTGATCTGATTCTCGGCTTGCGTCGCAGCATCGGAGCCCTCGTATAAATAAGCACCGGTACCACCCGCTCGCGTCCCAATAAAAAACAACAACCCGACATACAGGATGCTCAAGACCATCATGATTTGCATGGGACCCAACCCTTGAAGGGACGCCAAGATCGGATCCATGAAGGGTGGATAACGAAGTTCAACGTCATCGAGCGCTTTTCCACCCACAACGTGATCGACAATGATTTTCCCGATCCAGGGCAATAAAAGACCAGGGACCCACATCCCCGTCGACAACAGAAACTTCGCGAAAAATAATTCCTTAACCGGCTTCAACAACCCAACCGCGCGACCCACCAAGAAGAAGGTTTCTTTGTTGGAGAGTTCGGTATCGATATCAACTTTGTCGTCGTACCGAGCACGTCCTCCTTTACCGAAAATCGATTCAAGCAAGCCCACGCGGCGCTGAGGCGTATTCGTACCCGAATCGTCAGTCACGCGTTATCGCCTCCGCCTCACCCGTCGTCTCAGCTTGCACGAAACGCCGGTAGCGGCCGTCCTCGCGCTCCATCAATTGCGCATGGCTTCCGAGTTCCGCGATCCGGCCTTCCTCAAGAAACGCGATGCTGTCAGCCTCTCGAATAGTCGATAGCCGATGGGTGATCAAGAAGACCACGCGTTGACGCCCCCACTGCTCAAGGTTCGCCAGCACCCGTTGTTCATTGACCGCGTCCAACGACGCCGTGGGTTCATCCAGAATCAAAATCGGGGTATTTCGGACCACGGCCCGGGCGATGGACAAGCGCTGTCGTTGGCCGGTGGACAACTTAACCCCGCGCTCGCCGAGTTCGGTGTCGTACCCCTCGCCAAGCGTGTCGATAAACTCGTCAGCACAGGCAATCCTGGCCGCCTCCACGATGCGGTCACGATCGACGTTCGGTACCGCATAGCCAATGTTGTCCGCGACGCTACCCGTGAACAGCACATTTTTTTGCAGTGCAATGGCGGTGTTGGCTCGAATGTCTTCAACGCTCAACCGTTTCAGATCAATGCCATTAATCAAGACAGCGCCCTGATCCGGGTCGTACAACCGCAACAGCATGGACATGAGCGTCGACTTTCCTGACCCAGTGGCACCAACAATGGCCGTGATGGTTCCGGCGTCGGCAACCAAGTCAAGGGACTCGAGTACCGGGCGACTTGGCTCGTACGCGAAATCGACCGCGCGCCACTCAAGCTGCTCGACCTCCACGGGAAAAGGTTCTGGATCATCCGGGCTTTCCACTTCAGGTTCGAGGTCGAGAACAAAAAAGGCCCGTTCCAACGCGATGAAGAGATCCTGCAACTGGCTCCACATTCGGACCGCTCCGTACCCTTGCCCGATGGCACCTCCCGTCTGATCACGTCCGAACTGAAATGCTCCAAGGTTCCAGGCAACGAATGGAACCAAGAAAACCATGGCGGCGGGTACATTGAGGCTCGATCCCTCGTTAGACCACGAGGCCATGAGGTACTCGGTCGCGATCACGCAAAGCCCCCCCATCATCATCACCAGCAAACTCAACACCACCATCTCCAAGCGAACCCTGAATGCCGCATCGAGCGCTCGATGGGAATCCCGATCGAAAAGAAGCAAGGCTTCATCCTCGGCACGATTAGCCTTGATGATTTTTGCTGCGACAAAGGTTTCTTGTAACCGTGACGTGAGATCACTATTGGCCACTCGATTCGCCAGCGCTCGGCGTCGAATTCGCGGAGTGAAAACCATCGCCAACCAGAGTGTCGGCACCCCCACAACGAGCAACGCCAACAAAAGACTTGGGGCGAGGAAAACGAGCAGCACCATCGCCCAACCGAACCCAAACAAAAGTCCGAGCGGACCGATCAGTCCCTCCTGAATCAGATTGATGATTTGGGCGCTATCCTGGTAGACACGAAACACCGTGTCGCCAACGCGCGTATCGCTGTGGTGTCGAAGCGAAAGGTGCTCTGAACGTTCCACCATCGCGCCGCGTAAGGATTGGTTGACGGTATGCCAAATCCAGGTACCCCAATACCAAACTGCGATAAAAGAGCCGATGGCGACAACCAGAAGTATCCCCATCCAGACGAGCAGCCGATCAAGAACAATTTTGCGTTGCTCCTCCGTGGGGATTCCTGTCTCGAAATCCGCGTTGGCGAACGAGTCGTCGAGCCACAACATCGACGCTTGGATGGGCAACAGCTTTTCCTCCCCCACCAACACCTTGTTCGACAAGAGGTCGAGCCCCTGGGTGTAAGCGACAGTCCCTACTAACCCCGACAATCCGATCAACAGCAGGTAGAAGATCAGATGCATCTTCAGAGGACGTAGAAACGGCCAGGTCTTGGCGACCAGTTCTAGAATCTTTCGTCCTGTGATCCGTGGCGCATCGTCGACATCGGGATCGCCCGGGAGATTGACGTGAAATCGAACTTCGCTCATTGACTAACTACCCGTTTTCCGAACCCGCGATCAACGCGCCAAACTTCGAGCGCGCCTTGATCTTAACTAAAAGACGGGACGAACTTGGGTTCGATGCATTAAGCGTCGACTCGACGCAGGGAACGACATGCGCCGATGCATTACCGACCGGTTGTCCCACATCACCACGTCGCCTTTTCGCCATTGCTGAACCCAGCTATGTCCGTCGAGCGCCACGTAGCTCCAAATCCTATCCAACAACGCTTCACTTTCGTCGAGGTCCAACTCGGGTATGTACGCGTCCTGACGCCTGCCCAAATACAACGCATCACGACCGCTTTCTTCGTGCCTTCGTACCATCGCATGGACACAACCCGGCGCATCCATGGGGGATGCCGAATGCTCGAACCCCCGCCGTAAACCACCGACGCTGTCGTGCGCAGCGTCGTGTTTAATGGACAACGCATGTACAAGTCCCCTCAGTTCAGCGGGCAACGACTTCAACGCGGCGTGCATATCACAGTACTCCGTATCACCCCCTGCTTCAGGCACCTCGACCGCCATCAGAATACTCGCGGTCGGTGGACGCTCAATGTAAGACATGTCGGTGTGCCAGTTTGCCTCGCCTGATCCGAGTCCACCGATGGGACGACCGTCTTCGATAATGTTCGAGATATTGGTCACGAAGGGGTTCGGGACATTGGCGCGTTGCTCGGCCGTGATCTTGCCCATGGGCGCGTATTCTAGGGGACCGAAACGTTCGCTAAAGGCCTGAAGTTCTTCCTTCGTGAGTACTTGATCACGAAACCTCAACACCGAAGCTTCGAGCCACACCCCATAAATATCCCGAAACGCGGCACTACCCAGTTCGGCAAGATCAACATCGTCGATGTCTGCCCCAATACTCGCCTCTGCCTTACGGATCCGCATGGGGCGTGTTTAACAGACGCTCGCCGCCGATACAACACAGAACCTCGCACTATAGAAATCGCTGCGTACGAATCTCTTCGATTTCGTCACGTAGAGCGGCCGCTTCTTCAAATTCCAAGTTGCGTGCACTTTCCAGCATTTCTTTTTCGAGCTTCTTCAAGAGTTTCCCTAGCGCTTTCGGGTCGTCCGGCAACGTACGCTCGGCACTCACGACATCCCGGCCAAACCGCCGACCAGACTTTCCCCGTGACCCTGACGATGATCGTGCGCCTTCCATGACGTCGGTTACATCCTTCTCGACCGTCTTGGGCACGATGTTGTGCTCCTTATTGAAGATCAGCTGCTTGTTGCGCCGACGATCCGTCTCCGCGATTGCCCGCTCCATGGACCCCGTGACCTTGTCGGCATAAAGAATCGCTCGCCCGTTTACATTCCGTGCCGCGCGACCGATGGTCTGGATAAGCGACCGTTCCGCTCGCAGAAACCCTTCTTTATCGGCATCGAGAATAGCCACCAACGAAACCTCGGGCATATCCAATCCTTCTCGCAGAAGATTGATGCCGACCAACACGTCGAACTCACCGAGCCTCAAGTCGCGGATAATTTCCATCCGTTCGACGGTCTCGATGTCCGAGTGTAAATACCTGACTCGAACACCGTGTTCGTCTAGGTATTCGGTTAGATCTTCAGCCATTCGCTTCGTCAATGTCGTGACAAGCACTCGTTCATTTGCTTCGACGGTGATACGAATTTCTTCAAAGAGATCGTCAACTTGCGACGTCGCCGGTCGGACCAACACATCGGGGTCGACAAGTCCGGTAGGCCGCACGACTTGTTCAACCACGCTACCGGCATGATCGGCTTCGTAGGGTCCTGGCGTTGCCGAAACGAAAATCATTTGTGGCGCGAGACCTTCCCACTCATCGAACCTAAGGGGTCTATTGTCTAGCGCGGATGGGAGACGAAAGCCGTATTCCACCAGCGTTTCCTTCCGAGACCGATCGCCCTTATACATACCTCCGAGCTGCGGCACGGTGACGTGAGACTCGTCAATGATCAGTAAGGCATCGGCAGGGAGGTAATCAAACAGTGTCGGTGGCGGTTCGCCCTCCTTCCGTCCCGACAGATACCTAGAATAGTTCTCAATGCCACTGCAGTAGCCCAACTCCTTGATCATTTCGAGGTCAAAACGGGTACGCTGTTCAAGGCGTTGGGCTTCCACAAGCTTGTTGTTCTTTTTGAGCAACGTCAGGCGCTCTTTCAGCTCGGCGTTGATATCGTCCAAAACACTCAGGATTTTTTCGCGCGGCGTGACGTAATGAGTCTTTGGAAAGACCGTATAACGAGGTACTCGATTCGACACCTCTCCTGTCAAGGGATCAAAGGTCGAAAGATTTTCAATTTCCTCATCGAAGAGTTCGATCCGAACCCCTTCGCGTTCACTTTCGGCCGGAAAAACATCGATGACGTCCCCGCGTACCCGGTAGGTGCCTCGCTCAAACGCCATGTCGTTGCGGGTGTATTGCAGTTCCGCGAGCCGCATAAGGATGTAACGCTGATCAACCCGATCGCCACGATCTAAGTGCAACACCATTTGCAAGTACGATTGCGGATCGCCGAGTCCGTAGATCGCCGAAACCGAGGCGACAATCACCGTGTCGCGACGTTCCAGAACTGCTTTTGTCGCCGACAGCCGCATTTGTTCGATATGTGCGTTGATGGAAGCATCTTTCTCGATATAGGTATCGGAGGAAGGCACATACGCTTCGGGTTGGTAATAATCGTAGTATGAGACAAAGTACTCGACCGCGTTCTCGGGGAAAAACTCCCTAAATTCTCCGTACAACTGGGCCGCAAGCGTCTTGTTCGGAGCGAGAACCAATGTCGGTCGCTGGACCTTCTCGATAACGTTGGCAACGGTGAACGTTTTCCCCGAACCGGTCACACCAAGGAGCGTCTGCTGCGCGAGCCCATTCTCTAGACCGTCGATCAGCCCCGCGATCGCCTCGGGTTGATCCCCGGCCGGCTCGTAATCGGCAACGACTTGTAGATCAGACACCGTTTGCATAGGAAGCCAGTCTAGAGCCCAGAACGAACTCGTACCAGCGACGCGCGCGAGTTCTCCCATCCACGAAGGAACCCGCGACCGCAGCACGCCATAAATGCCTCAAGACGCATTGGGTTATGCTCCGACGATGAGCGACGATCCGTACACCATTGAACCCGGAGCCACCAAACAGCCACCAACCACCTGGGCAGGCAGACTGAAGAATTTGGGACCTGGGATCGTCGTCTCAGGCTCAATCGTCGGGTCCGGCGAAATCCTCTTAACCGCCGGTCTCGGCGCTGCTGCCGGATTCACGCTGTTGTGGTGGGTGTTATTTTCTTGCTGGGTAAAATCGCTCATCCAGGCGGAGCTTGCCCGTTACGTGGTTACTAGCGGAGACACGTACCTCCGTGCGCTCAACCGACTTCCCGGGAAAATACCCGGGCCCAACGGGCCCATATCGTGGCCTATATGGCTGGGTCTCATTGGCTTCGTCCCCGGACTGCTTACATCTGGCGGGATTATCGGCGGGGCCGGTCAAGCGCTAGGACTCATGTTACCGGTCGTCGATGGAGCGTGGGCCACGATCATCGCGGCCATCATTGTGATGGCCATCCTCGGAAGCGGCTCGTACGGTCGATTCGAAAAAGTCATGTTGGCAATGGTCATGAGTTTCTCTTTCGCGACCATAGTCTCAGCACTACTCATGCAGTCGACAGAATATGCGGCGACGCCCGCGAACATAATGGAGGGTCTCCGGTTCGACGGTCTCAGCGAACATTGGGTACTTGCAATCGGCATGTACGGCGCCACTGGCGTCGCCGCTAGCGAGATATCCGCTTACACCTACTGGTGTGTCGAAAAGGGTTACCCAAGTTACGTTGGCGGCGACCGGGATGATCCGCAATGGCTCGAACGCGCTCGTGGATGGATACGTGTCGTCCAAACCGACGTATGGGTGACCCTTTTCATCCTGACGTTTGCGACATTGTCGTTTTACTTCTTGGGCGCTGGCGTCTTGCACCGACTCGGCGAGCTCCCCGCCGGCACCAACACCATCACGGTGCTGTCCAATATGTTCACGGCAACGCTCGGACCTTGGGCATTCTGGCTATTTACCTTCGGCGCATTTTGTATCTTGTTCTCAACAACGCTCTCTGGAATTGGGGCCGGTTCTCGATCTTTCCCCGATCTCATGGTGACTTTTGGCTTCATTGACCGGCAAAACCTCGCGCGGCGAAAGCAATGGACGCGTGGCTACATCATTGCGATGCCGATCATCAGCGCGATTATCTACGTGTTTTACCAGGAGCCCATTACTTTGGTGATTTTCGGCGCCACCTTTGGGGCGTTTATGCTTCCGGTTCAGAGTTTTATGACGTTGTATCTGCAAGCCAAGCAGATGGATCAGCGTATTCGTCCACGCTTATGGGTCACCGTATGCGTCTTTCTGATCTTTTTCGTGCAGGCCATTCTCTCCGCCTTCATCATCAACAACATTCTCTTCGACTAGCTCGACGGCCGCAGCTCACCCGCGCCTACGCCGCATGCACTGTTGTCACGTCGACAACCGGGTTAATACGCATATTGATCAATACGTGCCTGCGCCTGGGTCACGCCTTTACCCCGCGTTATGCCCGGTCGATTCCACGTCGTAATTGCTTCCACTTCATAGCCTTGGATTGTTCGTTCTCGGACATCGTCGAGATCGAACCACTCGCCTTCGTAAGCGACAGGGAAGCCATTGTCATTCATTTCGTAACCGTATAGACGGCAAAGATCTCCCTCTTCGAAATAATCACCGATGTAGCTAGCCCAAGGCGTCTCTACCCTCACTTGGTCGCGCATATGTCCGTGTACAGACGCGATGTAATTCCCAATATCCCAATCGGGTATGGCACTTTCCTGCCAGGTCCGTCCACCAGGCAAGCAGATACCGTGCTCGCCCTCGGTAAATAAATACCGGTCGCCTCGCTGCAACAACATTCGTGCACGCGAGATCGGCCGATCGCTGTGTACGGCGACATAGCGCCGACCTTCGGTCGACAACGCATTAAATGCACCGTCATCAAAAAGGTAATAGCCCGTGGCTGGAGGACAAGAAATTCCCGCGTATTTGTTGAAGAACCCCAGCCGATGTTCGTCGCTGCGGTTCGGAGCAGCACGATGCCAACAGTGCATGTTCATGATCAGCAAGTCACCCCGACAGAGCTCTGGGTCGATAAACTCATCATCGTGGGGATGAATTGCTTCGGCTACTTCTTGAGCTCTCCCGTCGCCGGTTCGTACTCGTTCGAGCCGATGCGACCGGGGCGCCACAAATAACTGGCCTCGCGCTTCATCGAAATCGCATAACGGAACAATGGTGAAAAGCCAATTCATGGACGACCCGACCGGACGCCAGCGCTTGTAGTCATTATGTGCAGGAATGCCTGGACCCCTTGGCGTTCGATCGTAAACCACGAACGCGGTAAGGATCGGGTCGTCTTTTAATAAACAGCTCGCCGGCCCAACGATGTTCGGGTGTTCAACAACGAAGGCGAGATCCGGGTCGGCCATGGCGCTTTTTGCAAGGGTGTATCGCCCCGGGTCCGGATAACTAAGATCGTTCGGATGCAATTCATCAAGGTGCCTCCGAAATGCGCTGTCGAACCGATTCAGCTCGGCTTGGTCCAACGCGTCGCGGATGACGAGAAAGCCTTCCTCCTCGTATTTCGTTATGTCAGCAGGTGTCAATTCCACGCTCATCGTCTCGACTTTCCCTGAGACACCGCACCGGCAATCCGAAACCCAGAAGTAGCTTCCATAGGCTGGATCACGGAGCCATTCGCGCTAGACAATACGCGAGTCACGTTTACCCCAGTAGGCATCTCGTAATAGACGTTTGTATAACTTCCCTGTCGGTAACCGCGGCATCTCCTCGATAAAATCAATGGAGCGCGGAACCATATAATTCGCCAGATGCTTCCGTGAATATTCAATTAAATCTTCTGCCGTGGACTCGTCAGATTTCACGTCCTCGGCCAGCTGTATGACCGCTTTGACTTCTTCACCAAAATCGTCGTTGGGAACGCCAAACACGGCAACGTCCATAACATTCGGATGCATGATCAACGCGTTCTCTATCTCCTGCGGGTATATGTTGACGCCCCCCGAAATGATCATGAAAGACTTTCGGTCGGTTAGGAACAAATACCCTTCTTCATCAAGATACCCGACGTCACCGAGCGCCGACCAATTGAGGTGTTTGGGATGCTGAGCCTCGCGAGTTTTCTCCGGAGCGTTGTGATAGCTGAAGGTCATCTCGGGCTGCTCAAAGTAGATGACGCCTGCTTCGCCCGGCGGAAGTTCGTCGCCGTCATCGTTGCACACGTGAAGTACGCCGCTCCTCGATCGACCCACTGAACCTGGATGTTCCAGCCATTCCTCGCTACCGATCGCCGTTGAGCCATTACCTTCCGTTCCAGCGTAGTACTCTTCGAGGATCGGTCCCCACCATTGGATCATGCGACGCTTGACGTCCACCGGACACGGTGCCGCCGCGTGAACCGCCACCTTATGCGAAGTGAGTCCATAGCGGGCGCGTTCCACGTCGCTGAGCTTAAGCATGCGAACGAACATCGTTGGCACCCACTGGCTGTGGGAGACCTCAAATTCTTCAATACAACGTAGTGCGTCAAGCGGATCAAATCGTGGCATCACCACCACCGTTCCGCCGAGCCGTTGGACCCCCGTCGTGAATCCGAAAGGAGCAGCATGATAGAGGGGTGCCGGCGACAGGTAGACGGTTTCACGATCAAACCCGTAAACCGAACCAATCCCAGGCGCAGTCGGCGCAATATCCGTCACCTTGATCTCGGGTAATGGCCGGAGAATGCCCTTGGGACGACCCGTGGTGCCAGAACTGTACAGCATGGAACCGCCTTGCCACTGTTCGGCAAGCGGGCTCTCGGGAAATTGGTCGAGCTGCTCCTCATACGAACCCCATCCTTCGATTAACCCATCCGTCATCAGCAAAATAGGGCAGCCCGGTACGAGGGATCCAAGTTCAGAAGCGACACCACTCATGGCGTACGATGACACCAGTGCCTTAGCGCCACTGTCATTAACAATGTAGGCGGCCTCTTCTGCCGTTAAGTAGCGGTTGATCGTAGTGATGTAGAGGCCGGATCGTAACGCTGCCCAAGCGACCTCAAAAAAGTGCAGGTTATTTTCCATGAATATGGCGATGTGGTCGTTACGCCGCAAACCTTTCTCATGGAAAAGGTGAGCGAGTTGATTGGATCGAGCATCGAGCTGTCCGTACGTTAGGACTTCGTTAGTCGCCGCGTTGATTGCAGCCGGATGGTTGGGGGCGTCGGCGGCATAGTATCCGGGATACATCGATCTCTCCCTTACTCAGATATGCATAAGAATAGTACGCGTCATAGAACCATGCATCGGTGTCGCTGGCATAAAAACCGCGGTTACTAACTACAACATGGACATCCCGCCAAACCATTCAAACTGGTTGCCCGAATGATTCCACTGACAGACGTGCCAGAACTCCGTGAGTCCGATTGAACCGCCTCGGTGACCGTCGATTGATCGATGCCGCCCACCCTCTCCCGATAACCGGTATGAATTTGAAACGAACGCGATCCGATCTCGGTCCTAATTTCGATCGTCCCGGACCCCAGCGTTTTCCAATTCGTGTACTCAGATCCATCGCACCGAACGTAAAGGGAACCGTTTTGATTGGGTATCCCAGTCACTCGAAAAGTCGTTTGTTCTCCCACCAACGATTGTTTGACGGCGTAGGTGGTTAATTGAAGCATCCCGTGAGCGAGATCATTCCACGCTTGACTCAGGCCCAGTTTCGGAAAATCGATTCCTTCAACGGTCGGCTGGTAAAATTTGGCCAAGTTGGGCGAATTAAATAGATGCTGCCAGTCTCCGGGATCGGCTACATCCGTGACCATGAGACTCGCGCTCAGTTGCCCCCGCGGCCAAGGTTCGTCCAAATGAAACCCGTAGCCAAAGTGTTCAGACTCAGAACCAAAATATTTGGGCTCGGCAATTTGTTCCAGGGTGTCTGACAAGCGCGCGTAGGTAGCGGTATCGCCGAACTCATTGGCTAGCATCGCAGTCATCACCAGTCCCCGCGGATCCGACGGCACCACAACAGGTACGGCAGGATCGTTCCAACCGGTCGAGGTAAGGGAAGCTCGATAAAACAATTCAGCCAACTCAGGGTTTTGGGGTAACGCGTACCAGGCCACACCGGTACCGCCTCCCGAACCAACTTTATGCACGTGGTCTACGATCGGGTCGTAGTACAACGCGACCCACTTAAGCAATCCACCTTCGACCTCTAGGTAATGGCGTTTGGCGTAATCGGTCCACTCATCAAAAACGCTGTGTTTATTGGTCCCAAGAAGTTGATCAAACATTTGCAAACCGAGGCCGGCAGCACTGAGACAATACGGCCAAATCTTGGTGTTTTCGCAGTGCGGGCCCTCAGGATGACGGCGCCATTGATCGGTCAAATGTTCTGCGACGCGGCCGTGAGTCCACTGAAAATGTGTGTCGTCAACACCCACCACTTGAAACGGGTCGTCCCATTTATGATCGCCGCTGACGTAACGGTGCAGCGACATCACCAAATTAAAGAATCCCTTGAAGAACAACATTCCGTCAGCACCAACGGGATCTTTTTGTAGACCCCACGGCTCCACCCCGTTCGCCGTCCATCCGGGAGAGTCATATTTACCCCATAAATGTTCAGGAATAAGTGTTCCCTTCCATACGTCAGGGTACTTGTCCCGATCGGGGTCATTGCCAAATTGAGTTAACCAATCCACGGCCGCCCAAAACGTCGTGTGGCGATCCACCATCCGGTCAAGAATCTGAGAGTACGCCTCACGCCACGCAGGGGTTTTATCCGCCATCAATGCAACCGCGTAGCAGGAATCTGCCAGATCAAAACGTGGGAAATTGGTCATGGGCGGTGTCGAGTATCGATCCCACCAAGGATGTGGCTCTCCAGAACTGCTCCAATCGTCCGCGGTCTCAGCCTTTTCCCAAAGGAAATGCAACCAGCCGCGCGCGCGTTCATTCAGTTCGGGGTAGGAATTTTTCACCCGGGTCTCCAATCACCAAGCGAAGCTCATCAGCGGCTTCGACTTGCACCAGATCGCCAACGAATCATACGCTAGTTATTGGGATGACTTCGTCCGTACACACTCAACCTCAATGATCTGATAGTTTTCGGCGGACGCAGAGTACAACGAGGAGGCAATTATCAGCTACTTACTGGAAGGCGTCCGCGTCATCGATGCTGCTTCTTATCTCGCCGGGCCCGGCGCCGCGACCGTTCTCGCCGACTACGGTGCCGATGTCGTCAAGCTCGAAGCACTTACCGGCGACGGATACCGCAAGCTGAAAGGCGCATTTCCCATCGACTATAACTGGCTGTTGACCTCCAGAAACAAACGCAGCATTGCTCTTGACCTCGGCCAACCTGAGGCTCGCAATATCATGCACCGTCTGGCGCGAGGCGCTGACGTTTTTTTGACTAACTTTATCGGTACCCAGCTAGCTAAATACGAACTTGAATACGACCGGCTAAAGGAACTAAATCCTCGTCTCATCTACGCTCATATCTCCGGTTACGGAACCGAAGGTCCAGAAGTTCAGCGACGCGCTTTCGATGCGACCGCTTGGTGGGCGCGCTCAGGTTTAATGGAATTTATTCGAGGTCAAGGTGTTGACCCAGTGACATCAGCTCCCGGCATGGGCGATCAGGCAACCTCAATGTCGCTCTTTGCGGCCATCATGACCGGACTCTATCGGCGCGAAAAAACGGGCGAAGGTGCACTCGTAAGTACATCGCTCATCGCCAATGGCGTCTGGTCCAATGGCATGGCATTACAAGGTGTTCTGGAAGGCATGGACGTGGGTAAACGCAAGCAAGAACACGGCGTACACAATCCATTCGGGCACGTCTACCGCTGTCTCTTATACACATCTCCGAGCCCACGAGACCGAGGCTGATCTCGTATGCCGTCTTGTGCTTGAAAAAAAA
>CAXDSX010000028.1:0-16567 GCA_963992075.1 uncultured Pseudomonadales bacterium
AATGATACGGCGACCACCGAGATCTACACCTCTCTATTCGTCGGCAGCGTCAGATGTGTATAAGAGACAGGCTTTGAGAAACAAACAATTCGACAGCGCGACCTTGTCGTTCGATCAAGCCCTCCAACTAAAACCCCATGACCCTGTCGCCAGCGACGGGTTAAACCAAACCAAGCAAAATCGTTTGTTAACACGATTGGATGAACTAAGGTCTGCCGCGGAACTCGCAACCAGCGAGGGTCGATGGATCGACGCCATAGCCGCCTACGATCAGGCCCTCCTACTCGATCGTTCGGTCCGATATGCCCGAGATGGGCGCGAAGAGCTTCGAACTCTCATTGCAATTATCGAATCGATGGATAAGTACTTGGACGATCCAAACGTTCTTTCCTCGGAAGAGGATTTCGCACAAGCCACCAAGTTCCTTTCCGCCGCGATCGAGCAGATCCAGCGGGGACCCGCTTTTGATGCAAAAAGAAGGGCGTTTCAAGCTTTAGTGGAGCGGGCGGGAAAGCCTCTGCCACTGGTTCTCTTGTCCGATAACGCCACTGACGTCACCATCTATCGCATCGGGAAACTCGGAACGTTTGACTACCACGAACTATTTCTTCGTCCAGGTCGCTATACCCTGTTAGGGAGTAGTGACGGCTGTCGAGACGTACGCATGACCATTGTCGTTGAGGCGTCGATGGCGCCCATTTCCATACGTTGTCAGGAACGGATCTAACGCATGGGCGATGAAACCCCAGCGGGGCAAATACGCCCAACGTCCTATACCCCGTCGGAATCGTCGGCGACATCGGCCCGATTTCACCCCAGCAAAAGACAACTGGTCCTTGCTCTAGTACTACTGATTCTCGCCGGGGGGCTCTGGTTCAGTTTTACCGCAAAGTCTGTACGTTTCGTTTTCGAACCGCCGTCGGCGGAAGTCTCTGTGAGTGGAGGATTCGAACTGGCCGCTTTCGGGTACCGCTTACTCCGCGAAGGCATCTATCAGATCAGTGCCGAAGCTCGAGGTTATTTCCCCCTAGAGCGTACGGTCTCAGTGCAATCGAAACGTAATCAGACTTTCAATTTCGAATTAGTCAAGTTACCCGGGCGCGTGGGATTTAGTTCGGACCCTGTTGGTGCAACGATTTTTCTTGACGATAAGGCAATTGGGGTCACACCGTTATCGGCAGAGATCCCAGCGGGTCAAAGCACGTTCCGATTCAGTCTCGACCGGCACCTAGATACAGATATAACGGCCACTATCGAGGGCCGTGAGATAGTGCAAACCATCTCGGCCACTCTGCGTCCGGCTTGGGCGGAAGTAACTATCCCCACGACGCCTACGAGTGCAAAGATTTTGATCGATGGCGAGTTGTCAGATTTCATGACCCCCGGCCCCGCCGAAATCCTCCAAGGTGAACATCGAGTTACCGTCACGCTACCTGGATACGAATCCTGGTCCGACCTCGTCTACGTCAAGCCGCAGCAACACCTGACCCTTAACCCAATTCAATTGAATAAAGCCCTCGCAACCGTCGTCGTCAATTCGTCCCCAAAAGGAGCGAGCGTCACGCTTGACGATCAGTACGTAGGCAACACTCCTCTAAAAACCTACATCACACCTGACGAGCCCCATAACCTGCGGGTTTCTCGTGTCGGATACGACGTCCATGAACAAACGTTGGTGCTCGCGTCCGAGAGCACTAAGACACTTTCGATCCAACTCCAACCCTTAACCGGTGAAGTACAAATTGTTACCCAACCCCAAGATGCGGAAGTCTGGGTCGATGGACAACGAAAGGGATCCTCGGATTTGACGCTCGTACTGACGGCCCTGCCCCACGACATTGAGCTGCGGTTGGACGGTCATGCCGGCTATCGGACAACCATCACGCCCCAACCGGGGTTTCCGCAACGATTGCGTGTGCGCCTCCTTACCCTTGAGGAGGCTCGCTTCGCAAAATTGAAACCCCTGCAGAAAACCAAATCTGGGCATGAAATGGTCCTGATGTCTCCCACGAGCATTACCATGGGCGCTTCTCGACGAGAGCCCGGACGCCGAGCCAACGAAGTTTTACGCAAGGTTGATCTCGATCGGCTCTTCTACTTGAGCAAACACGAAGTAACCAATGCTCAATTTATCGCGTTTGCACCGGGTCACGACTCCGGTGAGTTCCAGGACCAACGACTCAACAAAATCAACCAGCCGGTGACGAACGTCAGCTGGATCGAGGCTGTCCTGTATTGCAACTGGTTATCTCGGCAGGAAAGCCTTGAGCCGTTTTATAGCGTCGAATTCGGGAAAGTGGTTGGTCTCAATCCGCAATCCGTCGGATATCGCCTCCCGCTCGAAGCCGAATGGGCATGGGCGGCTCGCCACCTAAAAGATCAGGCACCCTTGCTACTTTTCCCTTGGGGAGAGAAGCTCCCGCCACCTCATCGGCATGGCAACTACGCCGATTTATCATCGCAACACGTCGTTGGACGAATCATCTTCGGGTACAACGACAACCATATCGTGTCAGCACCTGTCGGAAGCTTTGGAGCTAACGCCAAGGGAATCTATGACCTTGGTGGCAACGTCGCGGAATGGGTGCATGACTACTACGTCATTCCTGAACCCGGAATTTCCTTTAGCGCTATAGGACCAGCAAAAGGGGACTATCACGTCATTCGCGGTTCCAGTTGGATGCACGGTACCGTCACCGATCTGCGTTTCTCTTTTCGCGATTACGGTACCGAATCAAGACAGGACGTAGGGTTCCGAATCGCACGCTTTGCGGAGGATTCGTGACCCCGATTCATTCATTCGTTACGACGTCGTGCACGCTACTACTTGGTTTCGCTAGTGTATCGTGGTCCGAGGAGACGCAAACGGTCGGGGACGCTGAGGAACTACCGTTGGAGCAAGATCCTTCTACCATTGAAAGCCAGGAGCGGTCCGTGGATACGTCCCAGACACAAGAAGAACCTAACGAGCCTAGACCGACACCGGATTCGTTTGAACCAACGGAAACCATTTCTGAGGACATCGCTGTTCCTTTCCCAGTCGACATCTAAGAGCGCACCATGAAAAAAAAACTACCGTTTGAATTTGTATACCAAGTCGGCGCACTTTTAGTGGCCATTTTGGTCGTTCATTCGATATTCGCGGCCTACATTCGACCAGAAGCTGAAGCAATTCTGGAGATTCGAGAAGAACGCCTTGCCGCAGGAGAAGTGTTCACCGAGGAACGTTCTCTCTACGTCGTACTTAAGGATTATGAACAGGAGTCCTGTTTCATCCTCATGTTATGGGCTTTTTCTATCATGGGTTACAAATTTCGGAATGCGCTACGAGAGGGAGACATGCTACAAACGGAATTCGTCAATGTTGGCGACGGCATGAGTATCCTCCCCGAAGATACGCGCGAATACACACGACCCCTCCAATCCTTAACGGATGGTACACAAGATCAGTTGCTACCACGGGCCATGATGGCTGCACTCCATCGATTTTCTTCCACCAGGAATGTCCAAGACGTTGCAGAAGCCGTCCGCTCCATCTGTGAAAGCGAATCGGATCGATTGGACAGCGAACTATCGCTGGTACGTTATATCGCGTGGGCAATCCCATCGATCGGTTTCATCGGTACGGTTCGAGGTATTGGGGACGCGCTCGGTCAAGCCTATCGAGCCGTAGAAGGCGACATCGCTGGCGTGACCGCGAGTCTCGGAGTCGCCTTCAATTCAACATTTGTGGCTTTGGTTATCAGTATTGTCATTATGTTCCTCGTGCACCAATTACAACTTATCCAGGAACGTGTGGTACTTGATACCCAAACTTACTGCGATGAAAAGCTCATAAGACACATGCAGGTGCGCTAACGTGTGGGTTCTCGAACTCAATGACACCGAAATCTCGTTGGCGGAAGATTTAAACGTCGTCTACCAACAGCCAGGCGTCGCGGTGATCCTTGAAGATCACGTTTCTTTTGGCGATGCCGCGCTCGAACAGTCCCGTTTGCATCCACGTCAGGCCCAGACCCAGCATTGGCAGCGTTTAAACGCGGATCCAGTTTCGATCAAACATCGCTCTATCAAGAACTACGCCGACCTCGCATACCAACACCTTTGTGAAATCAAAAGGATCAGCAAGCTTCCCAGTCATGAGCGCGTCTTCGTTGCCGTTCCAAGTAATACCAGCCCAGATCAGTTATCCCTGTTGCTTGGTATTGCCCAGGAAGCGTCGATTCAAATCGCCATACTCGCCGATCTCGCCGTGGTAACGGCCAGTACACTCCCGATCTCGGGCCGCTGTACGTTTTTGGATAATGGCTTTCATCGAACCGTCCTCACCCGCCTTGAGATCAACGGGTCGGTATCTCGCAGGTCAAGTAGCGAGGCCATCGAAAGCGGTTTTCAATCGCTCATCGAAGGCTGGATTGATGCCGTGGCAGATCTATTTGTCCAAGAAACACGTTTCGACCCACTCCGAATTGCTAACACCGAACAACAAGTGTTCAACCAAATAATAGAAAACCTTGCGTCGTCTAAAGACGAATTTACCGTCGAGGTCTCGCACGCCGACGAATCCCGACGTGTCAACGTCGCTCGATCGTTACTTGCGACGAAATCGCGTCAGCGCCTCGATGCCTTGTTACATCAAATTGGTGACCCAACAACGCTAGTGTTGTCGCATCGAATTGCTCGAGTTCCTGGTTTGATTCAAGCTCTACGGGCGGGCGGCCACGAGGTGTCGGTGGTCGAACCCAACGCTCTCTTCTCTGCCGCGATGGCATACGAGACCAACCCCTTGCAACCTGAGGACGGCATCAACTTCGTTACCGAATTGGTGTCCGCTGGCTCTCAAGCTAAAAAGGAGGGTCCGCCGCCGCTAGTTCCTACGCATCTACTTCATGGAACCGAAGCTACTTCCCTACACGACATAATCGCCGGACAAAGCCCATCATCAACCAAGGCCCACGGATTTCAAATCGAATACGTGGCGAAAGGATATCGAGTGGTCGCGACGGCCGAAGCCCAAGTCAAGATAAATGGTGTAGCGGTCGAGTCGTCGGCTAGCGTGATGATCGGCGATATCGTTCGGAGTGAAGGCGAAGAGTTCCAACTCATTCGCGTTGTCGAACATGGCTGAGCGGCGCCGATTTACCGTTTTTTCACTGTCCTTTCTCGACGTTATGTCGTGCGGTTTTGGTGCTGTGATCCTTATCTTTCTGATCATCAATCACGAGACAGAGGCCGACGTCCAGTGGATCAAAAAGGACCTTCTATCTGAAGCTCGGCGCCTTGATTACGAAATCGACGTGGGAAAACGTGACCTGGCGACGGTCCAAAACGACCTCGAGGATACATTGAAACAAGTCGACGACGAGCGGAAACGGCGTCTGGCAATCCTCGCGGACGCTGAGCGAAAAGAGGCCGAATTAGATGCACTTAAAGCGCTCACTGAGGCGCGCGTTAGCGACATCGTTGAGCTTCAATCTGATATTGATACCCGCGAGGACGAAGTAAACCGCTTGCAGGAACTCGAACGTCAACAAGAAGCCCGAGCAATCATCGAAGTCGAAGGCGAAGGCGATCGCCAATACCTAACCGGACTTTACATGGGCGGTGAACACGTACTCATCGCTCTCGATGCGTCAGCTAGCATGCTGGCGGAATCCATCGTCAACGTCCTTCGACGTCGTCACATGAGCTATGAGCGAAAATTAGCCTCGCCGAAATGGCAACGAGCACTGGCAACGGTATCCTGGCTAACCGCCCAAATTCCAGTAGAAAGTCACGTGCAGATCGTGACGTTCAATACCGCACTCGAATCGATATTTGAAACCAAGGATTGGGTTGCCGCCATCGATACCGATCGCATCGATGCCGCGATCGGAGACCTCTCCGAAAAGACACCGGAAAATGGCACCAATCTTTCAATTCTCGTTGATCACATTGCGGCGATGGATCCACGACCCGATAACGTTTTCCTAGTCATCGACAGCCTTCCAACACAATCATCGCGCGCGCCGCGCAAGTCGGTCGTTACCGGGCCAAAACGTTTTGAGTACTTTCGTGAGGCCGTCGAAGAACTTCCTAAAGGCGTTCCGATAAACGTCATCATGTTTCCCATGGAAGGTGATCCCCAGGCAGCGGCTGCGTATTGGAATCTTGCCCGCATAACCGCGGGAACGTACATGTCCCCGTCACGAGATTGGCCATGAAAAAACGGCGAGCCATCGAGGAAATTGGACTCTCATTTCTGGACGTGATTTGTTGTGGTTTCGGCGCAATCATTCTCTTGCTCATGATTACTAAGATCGTCGCGCCGAGCGTACTCGAGGCAACCACCATTGATCTCGAAGGACAAGTTGCCAGTAAACGCGACGCGATCTTCGAAATACGTGGCCAATTAGAAACATTGACACGGCAACTAACCGAAAAAGAACGGGACTTTGACAACGAACTCCTGCAACTAGCCAAATTACAACAACAAACATCCGACATTCTCAGTAAGTTCGAAGCGACACAGGAAGTCGCTGATCAACAACTCACTGAGGAAGCTGAGATGGCCCGAGCAAAACAATCCCTAACCGACGAAATGGAACGCTTATTAGGAATGAACTTTAAGCGATCTAGTCAAACGATTGGCGGTATCACCGTTGACAGTGAACACATTATCTTTGTTATCGACAACTCCGGCAGTATGTACAACTACGCGTGGACTGCAGTCATCCGGAAGTTGCAAGAAACACTCAACATCTACCCAAACGTCAAGGGCATCCAAGTACTAAACGATAACGGGGCGTATTTGTTTCCACGCTACGCACGAACCTGGATGTCCGACTCGCCCGCGCTCAGAAAATCCATAATTAACAAGCTGCGCAACTGGGACGCGTTTTCGAACTCTAGCCCCGTCGAAGGAATCGAAGAAGCGATCACCACTTTTTACGATCCGGGCAAAAGAATCAGTATTTACGTTTTTGGTGACGATTTTCAGGGAACCTCAATCGAACGAGTGGTCGACACCATCGATCAGATTAACGTCGCGGATGCCCAGGGAACTCGCCGTGTTCGAATTCACGCGGTGGGCTTTCCTGTTCTTTTCCAAGGACGAAGACACCCACCCAGCGTGTATCGATTCAGCGCACTCATGAGGGAACTCACCTACCGCAACAATGGCACCTTTGTCGGGCTCCCCTATATACAGTAGGCTCCCAAAGTCACGAGCCAAATTACCTGTCTCTTAGATGGAGGATGGATGGAACGGCGACTAGCTAATCTGCTCCTCGTTGTCGTATACGCGATCAGCTTTCACTGGGTTGCCGGGTGCTCATCCGACGCCTCAATCACGATTACAACCACTATCCCCAACCCATTGATTGAGCAAGTGTCAATCGACATAGCTGTCTATTACAACGACGAAATGTCGCAGTACGTGCACAACGAAGACCTCGGTAGCTACGGAAATCACACCATCGATCTTCGCTCTCAGATCTCGGTCTTTAACCGGATCTTCGACGCCATGTTCACATCCGTAACCTCCATCGAATCTATCGACAGCTCCGAGGGCCAAGGAGCCGATGCCATATTGGTACCATCGATCGAAAAATTTCAGTTTGCGATTCCCGAGCAGACGCGCAAGGACTTTTACGAGGTGTGGATCCAGTACCGGTTCGAGCTATATGGAACCGATGGTTCGCTCATTCACAGCTGGCCCGTGACGGCATATGGCAAAGCGAACCGTTTAAACTACGGCGGCATGCAAAATGAGAAATCCCCCGCGCTGCGGGAAGCTGCCCAGTGGGCACTGCGCGACGCTGCAGCAAGCATATCGTTTAGTTTCGTCCGTCAAGACATCGTTCGTGACTGGCTCCAGCAGCGCGTCGCGTCATGACAACCAATCGAGCGCATGTCCTTCTCGTGTTGATCACGACCTATTGGCTTACCGCGTGTGTTAATACGACGATCCAAGAAGTAAGGGAAGCAAGTACCAGCCTCAGCTCCCAAGAATCGATTGTAATACTCAGCCGAAAACACAAAACCAGTGGGGAAACTGAGAGCGACTTCGTGAGTTGCGTATCCGGAAAAACCGGTGGCGGCAACGATGCGCTTTCAGTCATGAGCGAGCGCGAATTCATGGATGAACTGTTCCCCTGGTTCGAACCTCGAACCGCACCCCTCAATATGAAGGATCTCACGGACGTCATTTCGCGGCCTCTGATTTCCGCAAGAATACGCGCTATCGGAGTTCGTTATCTTGTTTGGGTGGAAGGGACAACCGTACGATCAGAGGAAAGCGGTGCGTTGCAATGCACCGTGGTGAGCGGTGGCATCCCTGCGTGTTTTGGTTTCCTTTCGTGGGAATCAGGTTCCGACTACGAAGCGTCGGTATGGGACATCAATCGGGGTATCAATGTCGGCAAACTCAGTTCGGAAGCATCCGGAACTTCGATAGTACCGGCCCTGGTTGTCCCCATCCCATTTATCGCTCGAGTTCAGAATCAAGCCTGCATATCGCTAGCAGAACAACTCAAGACGTTCATCCGCACATAAGTTCTCGCGATAAGACCTAACCCCTGACTTCCAGAACTTCGCCAGTCGTCCGGCCGGGTTCAACCGCATACCACTCTTTGAGCGTGACATCCCAACGTTTTGCACATAGGTCCGCAAGTTCATAAAAAGTGGGCCTACCGGGGTCTGCAATGACAATGCGTTTCGTACCGCCACGCAGCGCCCGCGCAATCAGGTTCCTAACAGGCTTGATCAGATTGTCCCAGAAACAAATGTCCGAACCGATGATCAGTTCCTGGTCACCAAGGTATCTTGCCGTTAGTTTTTCGTAGTGTGTTCTATGAGGGCGGATCTTCACGCTGTTCAACGCAGCAATGACATCGAGGAACGGGAAGATATCCCCATCTGCGTCGACGCCGGTTACGTCCGCGCCGAAACGCTGTGCACAAAACACCGATGCCGAACCCCAACCACAGCCGATTTCCATAATCTTTGATCCTTTGGCGGGGGGATTGGATTGCAGATAGTCCATCAGGAGAAAACTCGCGCGCCACAATTTGTGTCCATGAACCGTCGGTTCGTATACGCGCATCAAGCGCCGAATTAACCGATGTTGGCGACGCAGGAGATAAATGCCGTAGGCTTGATAAACGTTAGCCTCAGGCATTCGCGTTAATTCCGGCATAGGCCCGTTTTCTCTTGTGGCTACGCCGATCTTAACGCGCTAGAACGACCGACAGAACCCGAACTCTAAGGACCAGATAATACCTGAGTAAATTACTGGGTTATTCGCTAGAATAGTGTCCTATTTGACCAGGAACGTCCCATGGCTAGCACGGACGACAACTCGCTAGATGGTCTCGTCGACCGCGAGTATGCCGCTGGATTCGTTACCGATATCGAAGCCGACACGCTTCCACCCGGTCTCGACGAGGACGTCATTCGCTTCATTTCGGCTCGCAAGAATGAACCAGAATGGTTGACACAATGGAGGCTCGACGCCTACCACGGTTGGCTGGAGATGGTTGAACCGAGTTGGGGACAGGTCCAGTTTCCGGCCATCGACTATCAATCGATTTCCTACTACTCCGCACCGTCAGGGGACCGGCCGAAAACCTTAGAAGACGTCGACCCAGAGCTCCTCGCGACCTACGACAAGCTCGGCATTCCCCTGCACGAGCAGGCAGCTCTTGCGGGTGTATCTGAACCGGAGCAAGCACCAACCGTGGCCGTCGACGCGGTCTTCGATAGCGTTTCCATTGGTACAACGTTCAAGGAAGAGCTGCGTAAGTATGGCGTGATTTTTTGTTCCTTCTCGGAGGCCGTTCATGACCACCCAGACTTGATTCGACGGTATCTCGGGAGCGTGGTACCACGGGGAGACAACTTTTTTGCTGCGCTCAACTCCGCGGTCTTTAGTGACGGCTCTTTCGTTTACATTCCAGAAAATACGCGTTGTCCGATGGAATTATCCACCTACTTCCGCATCAATGAGCGCAACACGGGTCAATTTGAACGTACCCTAATCATTGCCGAACCCGGCGCATACGTTAGCTATCTAGAAGGTTGCACCGCCCCCACGCGGGACGAAAACCAATTGCACGCCGCGGTGGTCGAGTTGGTGGCTCTCGACGATGCCGAGATCAAGTATTCCACCGTTCAGAACTGGTACCCCGGCGACGAACATGGGCGTGGCGGTATTTATAACTTCGTTACCAAGCGCGGCGCGTGCCGTGGTGATCGCTCGAAAATCAGCTGGACCCAGGTAGAAACCGGGTCCGCCATTACATGGAAATACCCCAGCGTGATATTACGAGGTGACGATTCTGTTGGTGAATTTTATTCCGTCGCACTCACAAACAATCGTCAACAGGCCGACACGGGGACCAAGATGGTTCACCTTGGAAAGAATACCCGTAGCACGATTATCTCAAAGGGAATTAGTGCGGGTCAGAGCTCAAACGCCTACCGCGGACTCGTCAGAATGAACCCCGGAGCGGCGAAAGCACGCAACTACACCCAATGTGACTCGCTTCTCATCGGCGAACAATGCGCCGCGCACACGTTCCCGTACATCGAATCGCGGCGACGCGACGGCGTAATCGAACACGAAGCAACGACTTCCCGCGTAAGCGACGAACAACTGTTCCTGTGCCGCCAACGCGGCATCGAGCCTGAAAAAGCCGTCTCGATGATTGTTAACGGCTTTTGCCGAGACGTGTTCAGAGAGCTTCCCATGGAATTCGCTGTCGAAGCCGGAAAGTTACTCGAAGTCAGTCTTGAAGGGGCCGTGGGTTGAGTCTCCTGAAAATCAGCAACCTGGTCGCAAGCGTTAACGATCAACCGATATTGCGCGGCATTGAACTTGAAGTTTGCGCCGGTGAGGTTCACGCGATTATGGGACCCAACGGATCCGGCAAGAGCACTCTCGCTAACGTGATTGCAGGCAAGGAAGATTACCAAATCGATCAAGGACGTATTTCGCTCAAGGGACAAGAAATAACGGCGTTAAGTCCGGAGGAACGCGCACACCGAGGTTTATTCCTGGCCTTCCAATACCCAATTGAAATTCCCGGCGTCTCCAACATGGAATTTTTGAAGGCCGCTGTTGACAGTCACGCGCGCGCCAGTGGAAAGCCCGAAATTTCAACCGTTGATTTTATGAAGACGGCGAGGAGTGCAGCGGAGCAGCTCGGACTCAATCCGGAATTCCTTAAACGTGGAGTCAACGAAGGCTTCTCGGGTGGTGAAAAAAAGCGAAACGAAATCTTGCAGATGCTGATGCTGAATCCAAAAGTTAGCATTCTCGATGAGACCGATTCAGGACTCGACATCGATGCGCTCAGAACCGTGGCTAATGGCGTCAGTGCGTTCTCCAACGAAACAAACGCCGTGGTACTCGTGACTCATTACCAGCGTTTGCTGGACCACATCGAGCCTGACTTCGTCCACGTCATTGCTAACGGCACCATCGTACGGTCGGGAGACCGTTCGCTTGCACTCGAACTCGAAGAGAAGGGTTACGGTTGGCTGGAGGATCCGTAAATGGCGCTCGTCGACGCAGTCTCCGTGATTGAATCGTTAGAAGCGCTTGAGCCGCATTACCTCCCCTGGCTGGACAGGCGCGGCGCGTTAGCCGCACTGAAAGAAGGGACGTTGCCACGACCAAATAGTGAATCGTGGAAATATACGGATCCCGCGCCTTTCTTCGATCTCGAAGACGACGCGTTGGACGTTGAAGCTAAAGATACCGTTTCGGTTCCCGACTCGCCCTCCGGTGTCATCGATTTCGAATCGGACGAGGCCCGTGAAATAGTCTCTAGTCATATTAACCAAGCCGTCGACCAAAGACGGTATCCCTTGGCGGCTATCAGCTACATGAAGATTGATTGCGGTTTGGTCATTCATGTAACGCCCGGAGACCAGACTCAAAGCATCCGACTTGGAGATCTCCGAGGCCGTTTCCAACGCGTCCTGGTTATCGTGGGGGCCGGTGCTCATCTCGACCTCATCGAGACGACGACCGGATCTAGTCGCGTCGTGGAATGTTTCGTCGCACCGGATGCGGAACTCCGACACCGTCGGCTTCAACCGGCAGGAACCGGTATCGACTACAACCTCGTCGCGGTCAATATCGCCGAACACGGCTCCTACCGTCTTTCCCAATATTCCAGCGGCGCGCGTCTCCGCCGTAATGATGTCAGCGTAAATATTCTAGGCGAAGGCGCTGATGCCGAATTGACAGGCGCATGGCAACTCAACGAGGCGCTGCATCTCGATAATCAAATTTCTGTCAACCATCTGGTTCCCGGCGGCACCAGTCGCCAGCATTTTCGCGGTAACGTTGACGGTCGAGCTAAGTCGATCTTCAACGGTCGCATTTACATCGCCGCCAATGCCCAACGGACGAACGCGACGTTAACTAATCGCAACCTCGTCGTGAGCTCCGAGGCAGAGGTGTATACGAAACCTGAACTCGAAATTTACGCGAACGATGTCGTCTGCTCACACGGTGCAACCGTCGGACAGCTTGATGCTGATGCACTCTTCTATTTTCAATCGCGGGGTATCGAGGAAGAAGAAGCCCGATCCATCTTGATGAAAGGATTTCTCAAAGAGGTCGTCTCCCATGAGGACGGCCGAGCGTTGCTGGGAATTGAGACCTAAATCCATGAGTTTCGATGTGGAATCGGTACGAGCGGATTTTCCGTTAATCGCGGGCAGCGACGCGATCTATCTCGACAACGCCGCGACAACACAAAAACCGAAAGTCGTGCTCGATGCCTTGCGTATTTACTATGAAACGTACAACGCAAACGTCCATCGGGCAGCTCATAATCTGAGCGATAAAGCGACCGACGCCTTCGAACGATCACGACAAGTTCTAGCCCACCGGATCAATGCAAAACATGCGCACGAGATTATTTGGACGAGAGGCACGACCGAGGCAATCAACCTTGTTGCGGCATGTTATGCCCAGTCGCGACTTAAGCAAGGAGACGAGGTCCTTATCTCCGAGATGGAGCACCACTCGAATATCGTGCCGTGGCAGATTGCGTGTGCTCAGACCGGGGCGTCCCTAAAAGCCGTTCGCGTTCGACCTGATGGCGTACTCGATCTCGATGATTTCGCCGCATTATTGAGCGACGCAACACGTATCGTTGCGATCGCCCACGTTTCCAACGCACTTGGAACGATCAACCCAATAGAACACATCATCGACTTGGCCCATTCCCACGATGCCGAAGTACTCGTCGACGGGGCCCAAGCGGCGGCGCACCTACCCCTAGACGTCCAGGCGCTGGGTTGCGACTTTTACGCGTTCTCCGGCCACAAGGTCTACGGTCCTACTGGGATCGGAATTCTGTACGGCAAAGAATCTCTTCTCGACGCTATGCCACCTTGGCAAGCCGGGGGCGAGATGATCGAGGAAGTCCGACTGGAGGGAACTACCTATCAAAGCCTGCCCTACAAGTTCGAAGCCGGGACACCCAACATCGCTGGCGCCATCGGCTTGGCAGCGGCGATTAAATACATTAATGGATTAGACGGAGATTCGTTGATCAGCCATGAGCAGCAGTTACTTCATTGCGCAACCGACGGCCTCGACGCCATAGAGGGCGTTCGTATCGTTGGAACCGCGTCAGCAAAAGGTCCCGTTGTCTCGTTTTTGGTTGAAGGCTCGCACCCCTCGGACATAGGCACGCTGTTAGACCAACAAGGCGTCGCAGTTCGAACCGGTCACCACTGCGCTATGCCATTGATGGAAGCGTTAGATTTACCAGGTACCGTTCGAGCCTCCTTTAGCCTGTATAATCGTCCGTCCGATGTCGACCGCCTAATCGAAAGCGTGGAAAAGGCACGCAGTTTTGTTTAGGTCGAGGGAGCTTGCGCTATGACCACACATGTATATGACCCAACCGCGATTTCAATGACGCCTGCGGCCCAGGATCACGTGGGACAACAGATTGCGCGCGAGGGTGCGACGGGGCTTCTTCTGAGTGTCACGGATAGTGGCTGCAACGGCTACATGTATGAACTCACCTACCTCTCAAAAGCACCGAAAGCTTCCAAGAGGTTTGACTTCACCGGGGAAGTTCGTGTCTACGTTCAGGAAACGAATTGGGAAGTCGTTTGTGGAACCGAAATCGACTACGTGACCGAGGGACTCAACTCGTCTCTCAAATTCAATAACCCCAATGCCGACACACTCTGTGGCTGCGGAGAGAGCTTTTCTATCCGTGGAACGTAGACTCGTTCCCTTAAAAAGAACGGTGGAAGCAAGGTTGGTGCCGACCGGAACGCCCACGACCATTCCAGAAGGAACCTTTGTCACGCTAACGCAATCGCTAGGAGGAACGTATACCGTCGTCCATGAAGGCAACATGGCGCGTATCGATGGCGAGGACGCCGACGCATTAGGGTTCGAGCCTGAAGTCATGAGCTTCGACGAGCCCGACGATGGCAAACCCTCAGAAAGTCAGGTGTGGGAAGCTCTACGAAGCGTTCACGATCCTGAAATTCCAGTGAACATTGTCGACCTCGGCTTAATTTATAGCTGTCGTATCGACGATGCCCGAGTTTCCATCGATATGACGTTGACCGCTCCAGGATGCGGGATGGGCCCAGTACTGGTTCAGGACGTCGAACGTCGCGTTGGCGTCGTGCCTTTTGTCGATGACGTCAACGTCGAGCTGGTCTTCGACCCGCCTTGGTCTCGAGACCGAATGACCGATGAAGCACAACTCGAATTAGGCCTGTTCTGACATCGATCGCGACGATGGTCGATCTCGACAATATCAAGACGACGTTCGCGTTTTTTGACGATTGGGAAGACAAATACCGGTTCCTCATCGATCTGGGGAAGGCCGTGCCAGCTCTTCCGTCTGAATTCCGAATCGCCGAGAACCTTGTCCGAGGGTGCCAAAGTCAAGTTTGGTTGTTGGGAGAATACGACGCTGAACAACACCGGCTAAAACTTCAAATCGATAGCGACGCGCACATTGTCCGAGGATTAATTGCGATTGTACTTGCTACGTTTGATGGGCTATCACCCAACGAGATCGTCGACTATAACATAGAAAACTTGTTCGAAGAACTTGATCTCTTGAATCATCTGAGCGTGACGAGGGGAAACGGACTGCGGGCCTTGGTCAAGCGAATCAACCACACTGCCGGCAGTTACCTCACAAATTGACCAGCACCGCCAAGCTTTGATACTGTATATATATACAGTTTTCTACGTTCGCGATGCCCACCGAAATCCACGTTTATCTCTGCCCAGATAACGGCAATTTGCCACAACGGGTATCAATCGACGATTGGAACGCCTTCGAAAGGGGCGACCAGCCAATCGCTCCCATCAATAATCGCGATCCGGTCAAGGCGCACCAAATCAAATTTCTGTTGATGACCATCCGCGATCGTTTTTGTGAGCTCGCCGAGCCGTTACGCGTTGACGTTGATCAGTTCGGATTCGTGCAAAAACGGGCGTTGTTTTGGAGGCTGTTGGAGGACCACGGTCCATCCATTGTTGATGGCCGTCATCGATTCATGCAGCGTTACCTCAACCACGCTCATCAATGGGATTTGGGGGCTGCAGTGCTAGACGAAGCCTGTCGCCAATCAGGAGTTGAAAAACCTCCCTCGAAATAGCCTCGTCCCCTCGTTGAGTTGCACTCCAGATCTGAGCCCACCTAAGGAACAAACATCAATTAAGGGCCGAGTCGGACACCAGCCAGCGACGATAATCTGCTTCGATGTCTACGTCCCACAGCACGTCGCAGAGCCCGACGTTGAGATTTTCCGCTCGAGCTAACGTCGAGGCTAAAACAGAACTGGTCCCCCACGTGATGCCGGCAAAGAGCTGTTCGTTAGGTTCGCGCATTGCCATGAGACAGTACCCACCATCTTCCGTTGGTCCAACGACCACGTCGTTTTCTTCTAACGAGGCAAACGCTTGCTCAATGTAACTAGCGGACATTGCGGGTATATCGGTCCCAATGAGGACTTTTACGCCATCGTTAAATGCTGCCAGCATCCGTACTCCTAAATCACCAGCACCCTGCCGTCGGATAGGAAGACCTCGTGCCCAGGACAAATCAGCGATATCGCCCTCAATCCAGATCTCGGATTCAAAGGGCATGGCTGCTTCCACCGTGTTCTCGAGCAATTTCCGATAACAATCAAATGCGGCTTCCTCGCCTATGGATATCGCTAATCGGCTTTTAACCGCGCCTAAGACGGGCGCGCGAGCAAAAACGGCTAGCCTACCTTTGGTACTCATCGTCCGTCAGGATAATAGCGTGCCGCTAACACTTCTGGGCTCGTGCCAAAAAAATAACGGATTCGCAATTCCCACATCAAAAAAATCGTCCTGAGGGTTCCATCATTCTCCCAACGACGTGAGGACGTGCCAAGTGAAGTCCGAATCCTGATGGGCTTCGAAATACGGCGTAACCGCTTAGACAGTTCGATGTCTTCCATCAGAGGCTGATTCGGAATTCCGCCGATTCGCTCAAGTAATGATCGATGAACGAAGATCCCTTGATCTCCCGTACAAATGGACGTCAGC
>CAXDSX010000029.1:0-16376 GCA_963992075.1 uncultured Pseudomonadales bacterium
AAGCTGCCATCGATGCGGTGTGCCAATTTGGTTTCATACCTCGCGTCGTAGACGGTGAGCCGGTCCAGGTGACTGGCGTGACTAACCGCATCGCATTTGGTTTTGACGGATGAACGTTTGTTGGTGCCGTTTCGTTCGGATCGTTATTCCTGATGCTATTCATCCTCTGGGAGAGGTATGCGGGGATCGAATACTTTGGCGAGGAGCTCGCTTTTGGGTCTAAACGGTAGACCCTTGTTGAGCATTGCCTTCATCCTTGTTTCCGCTTCCAAGTGCACGTAACCGGGGTCATCGAGTGCTTCGGCCAATATGTAAAATTCGCCTGATTGAATGGCGTCAAAAACTAAGTCGGCACATCGAGACGGCGCCATACCAAACGCTTTGAATCGCTCGGCGATGGGGTGTGCTTTGGTGTCACTTGATCGGTTTTCTATGGGGATACCACCGTAACGCTCTGGCCGGTTCCGTTCGGATGTGACGATGTTGGTAGCGACGGCGTTTGGACATAGGACGTGCACCGAAAGCGCGCCATGAACCTCATTGTAAAGCGCTTCGGTTAGGGCGACGCATGCGTGTTTGGTGACACCATAGACGCCCTGTGCACAACATATTCCGTCTTGCGATGAGGTTGTTACGATTGCTCCCGGAGCCTTTTGCGACAACATTTTTGGAACAAACGTTCGTACACAATTCGCAACGCCCTTGACGTTAACGCCGATAACGAAGTCCCAGTCGATATCGCGCGCCGTCAATACACCGCCGCCGCCACCGACGCCGGCGTTACAGCAGAGCATGGAGATGGGTGTGTCAGGAAATTCGTTGGTTATGGCCTTCTCGAGTGCCGTGACGCTCTCTTCAGATGAAACATCTACAGAGCAACCGAGTAATTTAACGCCAGCTGCTTTTGCTGCGGCGCTGAGGTTTTCTTCTGCTAGGTCTATCGCTTTGGTTTCGATGTCTGCAATGACGCCGTGCATGCCTCGCGTTATTGCCGCCTCGACCAGTGCGTAGCCGATGCCGGACGCACCTCCCGTCACGATTGCGATGCCACCGGAGAGTTTCTCAATGCGAGCGTGGGCGTTTTGATGAGGTTCAGTGGGGGGTTCTTTGCTCATTGATTGTCCTAGTTATCGTGATTTATGTTCGATTGGCCCTAGTCAAGAGCTATCTGGCCGGGTTGGTACGTGGTTGCGCGAGTGTCTGGCAACGTGCCGGCCAATTCAGATGCGGGATCTCCAGCAACTCTGGTATGACGCATTACTCTGGGCTGCGAATAATCGTAAGGCGCGACGCGATGCAGCACTCGACGGTTGTCCCATATTGCGAGGTCACCAGGTTGCCAATGATGTTCGGTGACTCTGGGTGATTGGGCTGCTAGTTCGAGTAACTCGGCGAGGAGTTCTTCAGATTGTGCTTCTGTTATGCCCGGGATGCCGTACGCATGCCGGCCTATGTATAGCGACTTTCTATCCGTTTCAGGGTGCGTTTTGACCAATGGACGCAACGGAGCGCCCTTCGTGTGGAAACCGTATCCGTCGCCCGTTCTTGGAACTTGCCCCAGCATCTCATGGGAATAGTAGTTGGAATGGAGGGCGCAGAGACCCTCGACCCGTCGTTTCGTTTCGTTCGGTAAAACGTCGAAGCCCGCTCGCATATCTGCCCACTGCGTTTCACCACCAGCGTCGGGTACTGCCATGGCCGTTAAACAGGATGCCTTGGCCGCGAGTGGCTTGAATGAGCTGTCGATATGCCAGCGTTCGTTTCCGCGCAATATCCAGTACGGCAAGTCGTTGTCGTCGACGACCTCCCCGTCTGCGCGTTCGTTAGAGATGGCAGCGAGCTCCGTTTCCAATTCGCCGAAACGCGAGGCGAAGGCGATTTGCGCGTCATCGGACAGGTTCTGCCCGGGAAAAATGAGTACGCCAAATTCAAGAAATGCCTGACGCACGGTCTCCCAACTCGCGTGGTCCAATTGCGCCAAATCGATGCCCGTGATCGTGGCACCGAGCGTCGCGTCCTTGGGCTCTATGGTTATCGACACGGTACGAATCTTAGCGTTAAACGGGTCTAGAACGGCAAGCCATTTGTCTTTCGTGGAAACGGTAAGATCGGACCTTCGTTACCACGTGCTGGGAGACGCCAATGTCGAGACAATTGAACCCTCCTAACGAGATGGTTGTCGAGAAGCTAGGGAGCGCTATTGCTGGTATCAGCGAAGCTCTGCGGCTTAGCGATTGGAGCCAGCCCGTAAAAGAAGCGCCAGATTATGCGAACGACGAAAGCATGTCGTTACCCTGTCGCGGGAAATCCAATTTGCTTTTGGGCGGAGTCGTCGACGAACTAAAAGAGCTTGCTTCGGATCTATCCGAAGAGCTGGATTGAGCGAATTCTCTCGGCTAAGCCCTTGCGGCGATTAGTCAAATGCCGAAAACACCTCTTCGTCGAGCTCCTGGTATATCTCTGGTCGCTGAGGTCGGATCTGCGGTGTGAACTCGGTAATGCCTACTTCGAGGAAGTCCCCGATTCGGTCGATCACGTACTGGGGCGATCCAATCATCGACCAAGCGTTTTCGCCGCGAATTTCTTCGGCCTTTTTTTCGTCATGAACGATTCGAATGGGCACGTGGACCGTCTTCTGGATTTCCGTTGGGTCACGCCCCACGGCCTCACAATGTCGTTCCAAAACCCCAGACAGGTGCTTGACCCTTTCAGGGCTCGCTATCACGTTCATGATGTCGCCATACATGGCGAGGGTCTTGAGCGTGCGTTTCTCACCCGTTCCACCCACCATGATGGGGATGGGTTCGCCGTTACCACTTTTCGGTGCAAAGGCGGCTTGTTTGAGTTGGTAATATTTCCCTTGGTAGTCAATCCTTTCTTCGGGGCCCGAGTGGAAGAGCTTTCGAATCAGTTCACATGCCTCTTCGAGTCGGTCCGAACGTTCGCGCATGGAGGGGAATTCCCATCCATAAGCTTGATGCTCTCTGACGTTCCAGCCGGCGCCGATTCCAAGCATGACGCGACCTGGTGCAACGACGTCCACCGTGGCCGCCATTTTTGCCATTAAGCCAGGATTACGGTAGGTATTCCCCGCGACGAGAATGCCAAGTTTGAGATTCTCGGTAACGGCCGCACACGCGGCCAGCAACGACCAACCTTCGAGCGTGTTTAGGAATTCGTGCTCCATGATCTCGTCGGTGTGGTGCCACGGCGGGATGAAATGATCGTAGGCGAAAACGCTGGTCCAACGACCCGAGTCCATTACCTCAAGAACTGCCTTGATCTGATCCCAAGTCGCTTGTTCGTTGACTAGCTGTGATCCAAACATAACGCATCCAACCTTAATAGTCCTTCATGAAGCTTATCCAGGATGCTTCCGGACATCCAGGACGACAATTCACGCGGTCACCGACTACCGTTGGGGCGGGTCAGCCTTGGCTCACGTATCCGTCGAAATCCTTGCTTGAATAAAGGATTTGATGTCTTCGGCCGTTTCTCGCGCCGCGCCATTGCCGAGGGCGCCGTCAATCAAAGTTGACCCGTCGAAACCAAAGAGATAACGCAGCAATAAGAGACCGTCAGTTAGTGCGGTTGTCGATCCGTCGCCATCAATATCTAGATTCCCTGTGTTGTTGTTCAAGTAGGACCCGATGGTTTCACCATCCGTACGAACTGCCGAGGTGGCGAGAGCTCCATCGGTGAGAGTTGTCCCTGCGAACCCAAAGAGGTGCCTAAGCACCAGAAGACCATCTGTCAGCGCGGAGGTATCTCCATCAACGTCAATATCAAAATGAAAACATGTACGGCAGTCGTGTCGATTTAGTGGGTCGGTGCCGTCGATAATTTCTTGATCGTCCGCTACTTGGTCTCCGTCGTCGTCGGTATCGGCGGCGTCACCGATACCATCCTCGTCGGTATCCACGGTTTCCGTTGAGTCGTCGGGGAACACATCGGCGTTATCCCCTACCCCGTCTCCGTCAGTGTCCGTGGTTTCGGATGCATCGAGGGGAAACGCGTCGACGTTGTCGGGGACGCCGTCGTTGTCGTTGTCGGTATCGAGTCGATTGCTCACACCGTCTTTGTCGCGATCGAAAACGACACCCGGTACGTTAGCCTGCCCTGCGCTATTCCGTCCCCAGCACGCGATGGAGGTACCCTGAATGGCGCATCCGTGAAACCGACCGGCGGTTAGTCGGTTGGGAACTAACAGGTCTGGAGCCGACAACTGTTTGAATTCGTCATTACCCCAGCAAACCAAGCCGGTGTCGTCGATAGCGCAACTGTAGTTGTCGCCGGCGCGAACGTCCGTCGGATTGCTCAACACAGGGACATCGGCCTGGCCGTCGTCGTTAAAGCCCCAGCAACTAACTCCTGAACTATCCAATCCACATGTGTGATACCCGCCCGCACTGACCTGAATTGGATTATCGAGAAGCGGTGTGTCGGTTTGGCCGTCACCGTTATAACCCCAGCAGCTGATCCCTGAATCGGCAACGGCACAAGAATGAAAAGCGCCAGCGCTTACTTGGCTTGGGTTGCTTAGATCAGGAACATCGCTCTGACCATCGCTGTTATCACCCCAGCAGACGACGCCATTTTCGGCGAGGGCGCAACTATGAAACGCCCCACCGTCAACTTGTCGTACCGTAGCTAACGACGGTGCGTTTGTTTGCCCATTTTCATCTGATCCCCAGCATGCGACACCTTCATCCGCGGTGGCGCAGCTGTGCGCGTCACCGACCCCAATCCCGGTTGGGCTGGTTAGATGCGGAACACTCGTTTGGCCGTAACCGTTTGATCCCCAGCAGACCAGTTCGGTATCGTCGATCAGGCACGTGTGCGTATCGCCCGCGCCGACGTGCGTTGGGTTGTTGAGGATGGGGATCTCGGTTTGTCCTGAATCATTCCAACCCCAGCATTCGATGCCCGGGCTGACGATCACACAGACATGCGATTCACCTGCGTCAATCTTTGTGGGATTGGTTAGCGCTGGGACTGTCGTTTGGTCATGTTCGTTGAAACCCCAGCAAACTGCCCCGGAGTCATCGAGCGAGCAGTTGAAGTCCCAACCGACCGTAATGTCTACTGGACGACTTAAGGGTGGAACATCGGTTTGGCCTTCGCTGTTGTATCCCCAGCAATGTATCCCCGAATCGTCCAATGCGCAGGTATGAAGGCCGCCGGCCCTCACTATTGTTGGATTCAGTAATTCCGGAACGGTGGATTGTCCGTACGCGTCATATCCCCAACAAACGACCCCCGTGTCATCCAGCGCACAGGTATGCATGCCTCCTGCATCTAGTGACCGCGGATTGCTGAGCGAGGGAACGGTCGTTTGACCTTCCTCGTTCCAGCCCCAACAAACAACCCCTGTGTCATCAAGGGCACAAGCATGAAAACTGCCTGCGGTTACGTGCGTCGGGTTCGTTAGTGTGGGAACCGCGGTCTGTCCACTGCCGTTATATCCCCAGCACGCAACGCCCTCGTCATGACGCGCGCATGTGTATGAGTCTCCTGCTGCAACGATAGTCGGGTTGGATAAGGCTGGAGCATCGGTTTGCCCAAACTCGTTAGCACCCCAGCAGACAACGCCGAAATCATCGATTGCGCAAGTATGCGCGTCGCCTCCCGCTACACTGTAATCAACCGCCGAGACATAATTCGTGCCCAAAGCGGCAAGGAGCCACAAGTTATGCCGAAGTATCGAGGCCATTGATTATCAGCTTGTCATCGAACGATCGAAGGCACCAGTTACGCTACTTTTCGATGCTTTTCGCGTCAAAGGGATTGAAGAGTCTGTTTTTCTAACAAATTAATCTAAAATATCGACCGGTTGTGTACTTGCTTGCGTACAAACGTTTTGAATAGACCTATAAGCGAGAAAAAGATTATGTCCAAGTTGTTGCTGATTCCTGCGGCTGCAGTTTGTCTTTTGCTTTTGATGGCGCCGGACGGCGTAGCTAGTGACCGTGCAGTGCCTGGCTTTGACGAGCGTGGTGCACCTCGCGATGCGCGACCATCCCGGGGCAACGAAGGTCGTGACGCGCGGGGACCTCGACGTCCGAGACCAGGAGATCAAGGTGATCGGGTGCGCCCGCCACAGCGCGGATCGGATGTGGACCGTGAGGCGGCCCGGGAAGCACGTGAGCAGCGACGGCAAGCGCAGCGTCAGCGTCAACGTGAAAGGTGGGAGTCTATGTCGGAGGCAGAGCGTCAGGCAGCACGCGAGAGGATGCAGACTCGACGCGAAAATGCACGACGCGGCGATAGAAACCGGCGCCCCGGTCGTGGTCGACCCGGGCAGGGACAGCCGTCAGATTAGGCTTGATCCTGCCTAATCTTCATAGGGCCGCTCGCCTTCACACATAACGCGATATAACGTTCTAGGCTGGTCGCCGTGGTCATAAACCGCGGCGTGGAGCGAGCAGCGGTTATCCCACATGACGAAGTCTCCGGGGCGCCACCGATGTCGATACATCGCATGGTTTGCAAGTGAGTGTTGATAGAGGAAGTTAATCAAGTTAGCTCCCTCTTCCGATGTCATTCCTTCCGCTTCAATGCAGCGTGCGGCGAATGTGACGTAGAGCGCCTTACGACCCGTGACCGGATTTGTTCTGACGGCTGGATGCCAGACCGGGTTGGGGACTTCTTCGGGTCGATCGGTTCCGCTGACTACGTGTTTTAGTCGCAGTCCTTTGAGCCACGATTTCATGACGTCGGACAACGTATCGTACGCTAGGTATTGATTGGCGAACACGGTGTCTCCCCCGTGTTCCGGGATTTCAATTGCATTAAGCGACGTGTATGCGGGTGGTCGATCGACAAAGCATGTGTCGGTATGGAATCCCCCTGAAACCGGACGGTCGCCGTCCGTGTAGTTGCGAACGACGTGTAGGTTTTTGTGATCGGGATGAAGGTCCACTCCAGGCGTTACCGTTACTTTTCCGAAACGAGCGATGACGTCCACGTGTTGTTCGGGGGGTAGAAACTGGCCCGGGAAGACCGCGACGCAGTATTCCGATACCAAACGCCGAACCTCTTCGACTTCTAGATCGGAGATGGAATCGAGGGATAAACCGGTAATGCGAACCCCCGTGTAGCCCGACAACAATTCCGCGTTTATCGATAATTCTTGCGAAACACTTTCGGTCGTTGCCGCCATGAGAGGCTCCTTGAGAATCTATTCATACGGTCGGCACCTCCATGGGTGAGAACGACCGATTGTTACCAATACCTTCGTCCAACACCATGCGGACGTCAACACGTAGGGATTATTCGCCGAAAACTGTAGTCTTAGTATTCACAATAAGATCAATTATATTAATTAGTTACGTATATAATCTAGAAAGATTTAGTCTATTTCTGGACGCAGACGATAACGAATGGGCAAATGCTTCAAACCATGGACGAAACTTGCTTGTAAGTGATCCGGATCACTCGCCATTTCGATCTCATCGATTCTTGGAATAAGGTGCTCAAAGAAAATACGTAGCTCCATACGCGCCAAGATGTTGCCTAGACACATATGGGGCCCTAACCCAAAGGCTAGGTGTTTGTTGGGCTGCCGATCGACGCGGAAAAACTCGGGCGCTTCGAAAACGTCTTCATCCCGATTGGCCGACGCGTAAAATAGTCCCAGGTTGTCGCCCGCTTTGATGTCTTTACCACGTAACGTCACGTCTTCAGTTGCGGTACGACAGAACTGCGTAACTGGAGTAGACCATCGGATCATCTCTTCCACCGCGAGCTTGAGTAGGTCGGTCGAGCCTTCACGCAGTAACGCCATCTGACTGGGGTTTTGGATTAGAGCCAAGAGACCGCCGGCCATCGCCGTGCGCGTGGTTTCATGCCCAGCGGTGGCAACGATGGTGTAGTACGACACCAGTTCACGATAAGGCATGTATTCGCCATCGATCTTACCGTTAGCAATGTAGCTTGCGAGATCTTCTGTCGGGCGGGCCCGCCGCGCGTCCGTGATTTCAGTGAAGTACGCGTAGATATCTTTAATCGTGTCGATCAACGATAGCGGATCGTCGCCGACTCGCTTCATCTCGGGATCGTCCCCGGCAAACAATTCATTGGTTAATGTCAGAATTCGCCATTCGTCTTCGCGAGGGATACCGAGCAACGCCGCGATTAAACGCAGTGGCGGAAAGACCGCGACATCCTGGACGAAATCCAGCTCACGAACACCACCGTCACCGGCCATGTCGTCAAGGATTTCTCGGGTGATCGTTTGCAGGCGATCTTCGAGCCCTTTTAGATTGGAGGGTGTGAACCATGGTTGTACCAAGGCTCGGTACTTTGGGTGATCGGGTGGATCCATTTGTACCAACGACCTGACGAGTCCGCGCGCGTCGGAAGCGGCCAATACTTCCATTAGTTTCGGTGCGTCCCGTAATTTTTCAAATATCTGAGCCATCATTTCCTGACGTATTTCCGGTGAACCTCTGTCGGGCATGAGGATAGGACGAGGTTCGCTGGCGAAGAGCTCGGGCTGACGTTCGACAAAACTGATGTCTTCATGCTTGGTGACCGCCCAGAAAGGATGGAAGTCTTGGGCTTCCGTCCAGTGAACTGGGTCGTTCGCACGAAGCCAGGCAAAGGCTTCGTGCGGATGACCATTTTCGCCGTAAACTTTGGGCGAAATGACGTGTTCGTCACTGAATTGATAGCTCATGGTTGGACTCCTCGCACGATACTTAGACCGGAAAAGCCTTAAGATGCTCTGTGATCTCGTTTAGTACTTTGGACTCGGCTTCTTGGATCAACCAATGTCCAACGTCGAGCTCAATCAATCGATACGGGCCGGTCATTAAAGGCGGCGTTGCGTCCACGCCGGGACGACCGATGGCTTGGTCTTGATTTCCCCAGATTAGGATAGTCGGGACGGTTACCTCGCCGATAGGTTGGCGGTCTGCTCCAACTGCCGTCATCCCTCGATACCAATTCAACGCACCGGTGAGCGCTCCGGGTTGCTCAAACACACGTAGGTATTCCTCTATTTGTTCTGGTGACGATTGATTCCAAACAGCCTTTAATCCCGCGAAATCGTTATCGGACAACATCTTTTCAGCAGCTCCCTCTTGTTGAAAGAATAAGATGTATTGGCTCCGTTCCGATTGTTCCGGATTGGTTGCTATCGCGTTACCGAATGCGTCGATGTGAGGTACGGAGAGCGCTGACCAGCTCGCAATCCGATTCGCGTGGTTGCCGGCAACGAACCACCCGAGACCGGCACCGTGATCGTGACCCACAAGATGGAAACGCTCGCTGCCGAGAGCTTCTGCGATACCTAGGACGTCGTCAGCCATCGCTGGGTAACTGTAATTTTCGGCACCTTCAGGCCTTGCTCCCCTACTGTATCCGCGTAAGTCGGGCGCGATGGCGCGGTAACCATTGGCGCCGAGATGCTCGAGTAACGGAATCCACATGTGCGAGGTCTCGGGAAATCCATGGAGCAAGACGACGAGCTCTCCTTCGTCGCCCGATGTACGCACGTCAAAGGTGTAGGACTCTATTTCGATTTGACTTTCTTTGATGGTCACGATGCGATCCTTAGCGCTCTTAATCTGCATCATTGTATGACCGTGACCATGGCGCGATCCACGTCGAATGTAGCGGCCACTTGAGCGCTGCATTGCCGACGATCGACCGCAGCCCCATAACGCATATGTCCGTACTGTTCGGACGGTCGTGGATGTGCGGCCCGATCAACAGGGAACTAATCGGGCAAGTCGAGTACCCGTTTCGCAATGATGTTGAGTTGGATCTCGTTGCTTCCACCATAAATAGTCATGGCACGAGAGCCTAGCCATCCTCGCGTGGTGTCGAGTTCCGTTTGCTCGAACGATCCGCCTTCCCAGCCAACACCTTGGGTTCCCATGATTTGTGCGCGAAGATCGGTTGATTCCTGTGTCAGATTGGTGCTGACGTACTTAAAAATAGACGTCGCGAAACTCATGGTCTCGCCACTTTGGTTTTCAGCCATTACCCGCCGTTGGGTTAGCTGCAACGCCGTTTGATTCATCCCTAGCGTGAGTACACGGTCTCGGACAGCTGTGTCTTCGATACGTCCGTCTCTCTCGCCGCGGTATTGCTTGGCGGTATCGGCGAGTGGAAATGCTCGGGGCCGTTGTCGACCTCCGCCGACGCCGCCTAGCCCGCCTTGTCCCGAGCGTTCATGCTGAAGCAGCCGTTTACCAACGGTCCAGCCATGGTTGAGTTCGCCGACGAGATCTTCTTTGTTCGCTATCGCGTCGTCAAAGAAAACCTCATTAAAGGGTGAGTTCCCGCCGATGGTGCGTATGGGTTTCACGGTGATGCCAGGCTGATCCATATCCAAGAGAACGAAACTAATGCCTTCATGTTTTGGTGCTTCAGGATCCGTGCGCACCAGCGCAAACATTCGATTGGCAAACTGTGCTCCAGAAGTCCAAATCTTTTGACCATTGATAAGGAAATGATCACCTTGATCGACGGCCTTTGTCTGCAAGCCCGCAAGATCAGACCCGGCACCGGGCTCGCTGTATCCCTGACACCAGCGAGTTTCGCCCCTAGTAATAGGGATCAGATGTCGTTTTTTCTGCTCTTCGGTACCGTACTCCAGCAACGTCGGACCAAGCATGCCGGTGCCCATGCCACCCATAATTGCTGGACGAGCTCGTATCCTTCCTAGTTCCTCGGCCAGTACTCTTGCCTGCGCCCGATCTAGCCCACCGCCACCATAGTCTTTGGGCCATGTGGGAACGGTCCACCCTCTTTCAACCAGGGCGTCTCGCCATCGTTGCATCGCATCACCGATGCCGTCAGACCCTCCTGCTCGAGCGCCGTCGGGACAATGTTCGTTTAACCAATCGCGTACTTCCTCTCGAAAAGCGGTGATGTCGGCCATTTCCCCCCCTTGATGATCCGTAAACCGAAAGCGCCTGCGCAATCGAATGGATTGCGTTGTGGTCAATCTGCCTAAAATCATCGCGCGGTCGCATTCTGATGTACAGAGGTTCTGGTTTGGGACGATGTTCGCGATTACGGAAGCGCACGGGCGGTCTTCCTATGAGAAAGCGGCGGGCGTAGGATCGATACAACGTCATCGTTACTAGCAGTGTTATGAAACTCGATCTAGCGATTAAGAATGGAATGGTTATTGATGGAACCGGATCCCCTGGTTTTTATGCGGATGTAGGGGTCAAGGACGGTGCGATTGTTCAAATTGGGCGTTTAGATAGCAACGCTAATGAAGTAATCGATGCCGAGGGACATGTTGTTTCGCCGGGTTTTGTGGACGGGCATACCCATATGGACGCCCAGATTTTTTGGGATCCCATTGGCTCCTGCTCCTGCTATCACGGCGTGACCAGTGTGGTTATGGGCAATTGCGGTTTTACTTTGGCTCCTTGTCGCGAAGAAGAGGCGGATCTGGTGTTCCGCAATCTTGAGCGAGCTGAGGATATCGCACGCGATGCGATGCTGGCTGGCATTAAATGGCAATGGGAGACTTATCCCGAATACATGGACGTCCTTGACGGGTTATCCAAAGGCATCAATTACGCTGGGTACATGGGCCACTCCGCTCTACGAACTTACGTCATGGGGCAGCGTGCGTTCGAGGAAGAAGCCACCGACGAAGAGCTAGCGACCATGGCGCGCCTTGCCGAAGAGGCGGTTCGAGCAGGGGCGATGGGATTTACGACGTCCCGTTCGCATAATCATGAAACGTCCGATCGAAAGCCCGTCGCCAGTCGAGCGGGGACTTGGAACGAAATTCGTACTATTGTGAATGCTATCGGTAAGACCGGCGCCGGGATGTTTGAAATTGCGGGCGAGACGACGGGTCGTGACCCGGAACGCATTCGAGACTACCAACAGCGCCTGAAGCACCTCGCTGTCGAATCGGGGGTACCGATAACCTGGGGGATGTTCGCCAGCCGGCGAGCCCCTGACCATTGGCGTAGTTATTTCGACCTGCTTGATGAGACAGCGGTTGCTGGGGGACGCATGTTCGCGCAAGTGCACTCCCGTTCTCTAAACGTGCTGTTTTCGTTTGAGGCGCATTTGCCCTTTGATAATTGGCATGTCTGGCGCGATCTGCGTCAGCTATCGCTAAGCGAGCAAAAGGCCAAACTTAAGGACCCCGCATTAAGAGCGAAATTGATAGAAGTCGCGAGTGCGCCGAGTACGCGTCATGAAGAGATTGGGGCTACTGTTAACCCGCCGGATTGGGAATGGTTGTTCTTTATGGATCGAGCGGATGGTCACGACAGGAGTTTGGCATCAATCGCCAAGAACCAAGGTACCTCTCCAGCAGCGGCGTTGATCGATATTGCGCTCGCCAGTGATCTTAAGGCTCTTTTCCGTATGCCGATCAATAACGAAATTGATGACGACGTCTTGGAGATGATGAAGCACCCTAGATCGGTCGTCACGTTCTCGGATTCGGGTGCGCATGTTTCTCAAATCATGGACTCGTCCCTGCAGACAAATGTCTTCAGTCAATGGGTTCGCGAAAAACAAGAACTCTCCCTCGAAGAGGCTGTTCGTATGGTCACCTTCGAACCAGCGAACCATTGGGGATTTCATGATCGCGGACTGCTCCGCGAGGGTCTCGCCGCTGATATTGCGATCTTTGATCCCGAAAAGATCGCCCCCAACATGCCGGAAGTCGTCCACGATCTGCCTGCAGGTGCCACCCGTCTGAAGCAAACGGCCACCGGAATACTCGCTACCATCGTCAATGGGCAAACGTTACTTCGAGACAACGTTCATACAGGTGCTGCTCCGGGTAAATTGCTTCGAGGTCCCTTAGCGTCTACCGCATAATCGAGGACTTGTTGTAACAAGTTATTAGGGGAAACGGGTTGGATGACGCTGAACGCAGGACGATTCAACAGGACTGTGAGGCTCTGTCAATCGCGTACGCGCGCGCGGTCGATTTTCGTGATTACGATGAATTCGTCAACCTGTTTACCGAAGATGGAACGTTGGAAACGGGTGTACGCCTCGAGGGGAAACAAGCGATCGCGGCATCGCTTAAACGCCGGCCTGACGAATTGCGTTCTCGGCACGTGTTAACGAATATCTTTGTCAACGTCGTAAACCGTGATGAAGCCACTGGGATCTCTTATCTCACTTTGTATCGACACGTTGGTCCAGAAAGCTTGCGTTCGGGCCCAATTTCGTTCGATGGCCCGTTTGCTATTGGTCACTACCAAGATGTATTTGTCCGCATGGACGACGGCTGGCGGTTTAAATCCCGGGTATTGCATATGGCGTTTCGGCTCGACGAGGCCCGGGAAGTCTCGCAGAAGGAGAACTAAGATCATGCGGGGACCTCATCAACATCAACGTGACAGAGAAGGACCTCTGACTTCTTCGCGATCTATCGGATATGTGCCGCGTGGGATCTTGCCTATCAAAGCGGGACTTCTTGGAATACTGCTAGCCACTTGCATGATTGTTTCGGCTCGTCCGATGCTGGTTCTCCCGTTACAGGATCAGACGTTCGAGTTCATGGGGTTTACTTCGGGGATGACGGTGAATGAGGTCTGTGACGTGCTGGGTATTCCGGACGGCGAGATCACGCGTTATCACGAACAAACGGGAGTACCGTACACGGTTAGTACGCCAGAAGAAAAATGCGGTGAGTTTGATGTATATGCTCAAGCAACGCAGGGCTTGATCGATCCCAAGGAATACGAGCCGTTTATTGGCTTTAGGTTTTACTACACGCCCGAGGATCCGTCCCGGCTGTGGAAAATGACGATTCACGTTGCGGTTGAATCGAACGAGATAGCGCGGCGGGCCAAGTTAGAAGCCATGAAGGATCTCTGGGGTTATTGCACGCTTGCTGAACAGCAGATCGTGTGTCGACTACGAGATAACGGCCTTTTTAACGAAGTCGTTAACGAGGTATATGAGAAGTCCCTACAGGTACTCCCTAAAGTTACTCGCGGACAAAACGAAGGAAGTACGACTGATTAGGTATTTACGCTGTCAGCATACGGTTATTGCCCGTCGAAGTACTCTTCGGCGAGGTTAAAGGCGTTGTTGCCGATGGAGATACCGATGAGGCGTCCGGGGATATCGTCGGCGGGTGGATGGATGCCGCCCCAGATGCGGGATAACGAGCACTGATCGGAAGCATCGCGGTAGGTGGCCCACTGCAAGGTCATGTCCACCGAAGGGCCTTCTTCGAACACCAGGAACTCGTTAGCTTTGACCTCGAAGCCACTCATGCCACCGGGGAAGTAAGCGTCGCCCGTGAGAGCCGTCATCACTTCGGCCGCCGCCCGGGAATAGGTGGAATGACCGGAGATGTACCCGGCAAAAGGCGGGGTGACAAAGGTGGGCCGTTGATACGGCCACCAGTTCTCCGCCAGGATCCAGTCGACGCCGGCTTCATCGACCGTAGGGTCGGTAATAAAGGTAGGCCCCTTCCAGGATAAGAACTTGATCTTGCCGACGTGTTCGTCGTCATCGCCTGCCAAGGTATCGCCGGTCTCAACGACTTCGATGTAACCTGGCTCTAACGGGATGCCGTCCATGTGGTAGGAGACCCCGTTCGGGTCACTGCTTTGACCACGGTCGGCCATGGCACGTAATGACGAGATAGGCCGCACGTAGTCGTACCAGCCTTTAATACCCCAGGCGGTCACCGCGGCATCGTGCATGGCACCACCCAAGGTGAAGTAGGCCTTGATGTCCCACTCAAGAGCATTGAGTTCGGGTCCCACGCCGGCAAAGCGTTTTTGTAACTGCGGATGCTCATTGACCGTGTTAAGGATCACGAACCAGTGTCCAGGAGGCGTCTCGGAGTCAGGGCCATCGGCCCAGAACTCGGCGAGTACGCGGGTGTAGTCCCCTAGGGGGACTTCTTGAGGGACGTAAGCGGTCCCGGTTACCGGGTTAACGTCATAGCCCGTACTCGGATCACCGCCAGCCAGGGTGTTGTAGAACGCCGGATAGTCTTCGAACTCGGTGGGGTACGAGGTGATGTTGCCAAGACTTGCCGGGGAGATATCGATCATGACGTCAGCATCGGGTTGCAGATGCGACGACCATACGGCCACCAGTGAGAACGCCCACTTGTAGTTATCCGATAGCGTCCCGTCGATGGTGGGTGGTCCGCCTGGATCGTGGTACACCCAGTACTCGTAGCCATCGCGTTCGTAGACGGTGCGATCGGCTTCCACCAGAGCAAAGGGACTGACCCGTCCCCACTCGGGGGATAAGAAGCTCGGTTCGGCCGTCACCAGGTTGCCGGCCTGGTCAATGGACACCGACAGCTTTAACGGCTGCCAATGGTTGAGATCGACAATGTTAGGGTTCCCGGGCAGTTCCGGTTCCAGCGCTGGGTTCACCGGGGTGTAAGCGACGTTGGCGTAGGCGTTGGCTTCGTTGGAACCATCGGCAAGCCCCAGGTCGATGTAACACTGGGCAAGATGATTACCCAGGGCGGCGGCTGAGCCGCTGCTGTAGTCAGTGGAGACATCGTCGATGTCATGGCTTAAGTAACTCATCAACGCCTTGGCATCCCGGGTAATCAGACTGGTCCCAGGCGATGCTGCAAAGCGGTGCCGGATGATGCGGTACATGGCGTAACTGATGGCTTCTTCACGGGCACCCTCAACATCCTCGGGAACATCAAAGGAAGTCTGAGCGCAACTCACTCCTGCCACCGTCTGACCTAAGAGGTAAGGGCTCGCTACCGCATCGTAGGCGGCCCAAGCGTCATACATGGCAGCGGAACTATGAAACAGGTTCCTGGCATGCACTGTCGGTCGGGCAAAATCATTACGGATCGCTTGCAACAACACTTCGTTCCAACGTCGCGCCACCGAGACGTCGTCGGTGGGTGCTACTCCAGGCAAGTAGTTGGCCCGAACGACCACCGTGGCTTCGGGCATGGTGAACGTGGTCTCGGCCAGTGATGCATCGGTAAACGCCCCACCCCCTTCGCTCGTCCAGTGACTGAAGTGATACCCCGCCGTTGCTTCCGCCGCCGACACCACCACCTCCGTGCCTGGATCGTAATAACCATCACCACCCCCTTGGGTGACCACTAAACGGGTGTTGCTAACTTCTTGAGCAATGGTGATCAGCTGATCCACCGCCAAGTTCTCGCGCGTGGTGATGCTGCCATCGGGCCACCTGACTTCGACATCGACTTCGGTGGCTTCACCCAGACCGAAGTGCACTTCGTAAGGGTTATGGGAGACGTAGTTGTTGTGACCGCCTAACTCCCGCACTTGCGAACCCTCGCTCGTCGTCGCCGTGATCCACGCGCCAATCCCAAACCGGTTAGGACCCTGTCTCTTATACACATCTGACGCTGCCGACGAATAGAGAGGTGTAGATCTCGGTGGTCGCCGTATCAT
>CAXDSX010000030.1:0-16353 GCA_963992075.1 uncultured Pseudomonadales bacterium
CCCCCCTTTTTTTTTTAAAGCATAAGACTGAATACGAGATCAGCCTCGGTCTCGTGGGCTCGGAGATGTGTATAAGAGACAGATGTGCGACTCGGGTTTCGCGGCCGATATGGAAGTCCGCGGTTCCAATGGACGAATGCTGGTGGTCAACCCGCTGGTCCCCCAACATGGCAACAAAATCGAGTTAACGGTGGGGACTGAATCGAACGAGGAGGAATTTACCCGCCGGCCAACCTACGCGTTTCAGCTCGACGCTTTCGTTGATGCCGTTCATAACGGGACACAGCTCCCGACCGATAGCGCCGACGCCGTACGACAAATGCGCGTCATCGACTCTGCGTATCTTGCAGCGGGTATGAAAACGCGTTAGCAGCGACTTTGGCCCACTAGCTCTATAGGCGACCGCGCCATTCGCTAAGGGCCTAAGTGTTCATCAAACCACGCGACCATCGCAGATCGAGCTTGCTCAGCTTGCTCACCCCGAAAGCCGTGTCCGGCGTCCTTCATGGTGATCAGATCGTAGATCATGTTGTTCTGATTCATCGCCGTTACCAAGATTTCGCTCTGCTCAATTGGAACTACTCGATCTACGTCTCCATGTATCAGCAGGACAGGTGGGTCGCCTTCCGTTGCATACTCGACTGGCGAGATCGCAACAGCTTCAGACTCGGTTATCTTTAGCTGGGGAGACCTTTCGTCTTGACTCATAAACGCCGTCATATCGACCGGTGGAAAGTACGCGACCACGGCGGCAAGAGACGCCGACGTATTCGCCGAAGACACGTATCGTGGACCCAGCCATCGTCTTCGCCCGGTCAGTTCTTCGTCCTTGCCCTCTGGATTCAGCGCGAGCATCAACGATAGATGCCCACCTGCGCTCGCTCCGGTTACGCCCAGCCGCTTTGCGTCAACGTCGTAATCGGCGGCGTGCGCGACGATGTGTCTCGTGGCCGCTCGAACATCCGAGACTGCTTCGACAACGTTAAAACGAGGCGCACTTCCATGGTGTACCGCGAAAACGGTATAACCTGCATCAAGTAGATGCTGCATTGAGCCCACACGCTGCTGAGGCGCTCGCCAAATCGAATACCACGCGCCGCTAATCATACTGAGAATGCCCGCCCCATTGGGACTCTCAGGAGCCAGGACATCGTAGGTTAAAGCCATCCCATCTTTATGTCCGTACACAACATCGGCTTTGATCCGAATCTCAGCACAGACCGAAATGGAAAAAATGAAGGTCGCCAACCCAAACGCGTATCGATTCATGAAATCCCCCTCTCTGTAGGATCGAAATACCGAAATTCTAGGATCTTCAAACTAATAGCAAACGTTCGTTCCCTGGAGCCCACTTTGCCAACTAGACCCGGTAGATGCGCGCGGCAGTTCCGTAAAACATGGCATGTTTTTCTTCATTCGAAAAATTCGCGACGATCTTTTTGAAGCCGTTCCACAACACTTGGTACGAGATAGACAATCGATCGACCGGAAAATTACTTTCAAACATGCAACGTTCCGGCCCGAAGCACTCGATCGTATGCAAATAATAAGCCCGCTGCGCCTCGGCAAATTCATCAGAAGAAGGTGGATGATCGTTCTTATCCCACCCGAATCCGTTGTCGGGCATGGCCATGCCACCCAATTTGGCGTACACGTTTGGACACCGGGCGATTTCTTCGATGTCGCTTTTCCACTTCTCAAATATTTCGTTCCGGCGCTCCGCGTATGCCCCCACACCAAGCGGCGTTCCAAAGTGGTCAAGAATCATCGTGGTCTCAGGTACCGCCAGGGCTAACGCAAGGTAATCTTGATTTTGGTGAAAGAAGTGCCAGGTATCGTAGGTGTATCCCATTCGACCGAGCGTCTTCACTCCTTCTCGGAAATCATCGCGACCATACGGACAAGGCCACCTTCCACCGGCATTGGTAAGCGTTCCAGTGTCGTCAGACGGTCCTGCATGCCGGATCCCTCGAAAAAGGCCGTCGCCGGCACGCTCATGTTCAACAAGAACCTCCTCGACCTCGGACCCCAGCGTCATATTTGCATGGCTAACAATCCCGGCGATGGTCGCGCGACTGGGCTCTTTTCGACTTTCAGCAGCGACCTTAGCAACGTACTCGGTCTCGCCTACGGGTTGTAATTGGGAGGGCCCTTCGGTTCGATATTCAGAATGACAGTCGATAAATATCGTCTTTTCGACGTTATGGCCCGACCCCGTATCGCCCCAGAGCTCGCTCAATTCATATGTGCCCCACAAGGAAGGCGTCTTCCATAGATGATGGTGTGTGTCGATGATGGGACGCTCGGGTTCAACGATATCCTCAACCACCGATGCCAACCATTCTTCAGAGCCAGGCTTCGCCATCACGGTTCTCCTGCAAATTTTCGATATTGGACCGTTGATTAGGTCCCAGAATCCGCCCACGCGGTAGACCTCTACCTACACCGATATTTCAGTCACCCTGTACGCCGTTTCGAGGACCCATCACGGTCATAGTCAATTGATCACCGATCACACAATCCAAGATTCCGCATGCATGACCAAAACTAATCGCTATTTTCAGCTGATTATCTTCCACAAGACCCAACCAGCTTCCCTCGGTTACGTCGCCATAGTTCTCGACGAAAGTCGCTTTCACACGAGTGCCCTTATGCTCGATAACCATCCGTGTTCCAAGGGCCACACCAAGCTGATCCCAATCCGTCGAAGAATAAGATGTACGTATGTTGGCGTATTCTTTGTCGATGCCAATGATTGACGTCGTGACGACTAATTCATCTGGATGCGCGAGAGGACACGCGAGTATCGCCAACCCAAGAATGATCCAACGCCTCTTCACGAGCTTCTCGTCCTTTGCAAACATTCAGAAACCGACCTCAGACATAGCAACAATCCTTCAGGACTCAACGTCACGATAAACCTGACCGCGAGCGCGGACGGGATCCAACAATGAAAGGTCGCCTGCGACAACCTCATAACCTTCGGGAAAAGGTGGTCATGCTTCCAAACCGATGGCTTCCATGACTTGATCGTCTTGGTAATAAAGAGTCACGGTCTGTAGGGCCAAGCCTCTTAAGAACTGCGGTTCGACGTCTCGCATTTCGTCGAGAAGCTTCTGTCTGGCGCTGCCCCCCACGTCCCCGAATACCGTCCCGTGAAGATCTTTCGAGGCAGCGTTCAGTCGGTCGAGTTCAACACAGATTGTGTCGAGTAGTTCAGGCTCCGTTTTAACGATATAGGAAAGAACATCCATGTCTGCCGCACTCGGAAACCGTCCGTCGTCGCTCGCGGGGACAATCATGTCCAATATCGTGACGAACGTCCGCAACTGGTCTGCATTGAGGCTGGCATCAGAACTAATGATGTCGTCGGAACTCACCGGTTCTCCTAATCAAACAAATTCGCGAGATTTCTTTTCATCGCATCTGCGATGTACAGGGCTACCGCCTGGAGCGTCGTGGTTGGATTAACCGCTCCTGAGGTCACAAAGACGCTGCCATCGACAATAAAGAGGTTTCGCACGTCGTGGCTACGGCCCCACTCGTTCACTACAGAATGCGAAGCGTCTTTGCCCATTCGAGCGGTACCGAGCAGGTGCCAGCCCGCCATGCGTATCGGACCGTGGCTCTGAATCTCCCATGCACCTGCCGCTTTCATGACCTCGGAGCCCTTTTCAAGTCCATGATCAAGCATCTTCCGACTGTTTTCGCTTAAGGTGTAGGTCACTTTGGGCGCCGGTATCCCGTTCGAATCCGTGAGCTCGGGATCCAGAGTCACCGCGTTGTGCTCCTCTGGTAAATCTTCACAACAAAGTCCCATATGAATCGTGCGATCGTAGTACCTCTCAAAAGCCTGATGATGACCCGCTCCCCAGGGAATTTTTCCCTGGGCCACACCGTTTCTAGCCGTCGCTACTGGTCCGGCGCCACGCGTAATCTGCATGTTATATCCGCGCACAAAGTCTCGATTCGGATCTGTTTCATAGAACTCTTGGCTCAACATGCAAGAACCCTGGGGGCCAAAATGCGATGCCAAGGGTTGATCGAACACACCACTCACGTAGCCCCACGGATGAAACATCAGATTCTTACCCACGAGGCCCGAGCGATTGGCGAGACCGTTGGGGAAATTACTCGACGTCGAATTAAGCAATAGCCTCGGCGTACCAACCCCATTGCACGCCATGATGACCACTTCCGCACGTTGGTGATGCTCAACACCGTCGGCATCAAAATAGATCGCTCCCGTCGCCATGTCATTCTCATCCACAGTGACTTCGCGAACTCGGCAATCGGTTCTCAACTCAACCCCTTGGCGCAGCGCCATGGGCCAGTACGTTATGTCGGCACTGCTTTTGGCACCTTGTGCGCAGCCGGCATTGCACGGTCCCAGATTTGCGCATTGCTCACGACCCTCATACGGTTTTGTGATAATTGCAGTATCCGAAGGCCACCAGTGCCAACCCAGTTTATTAAACCCACGGCCCATGGTTTCGCCCGAAAGCCCAAGTGGCACCGGTGGAAGCGGGGGTTCGTGGTACGGATAAGCCGGGTCACCGGCAAGGCCCGAGACACCAATGTTGCGATCGTTTTCGGCAAAAAAAGGTTCTAACGTTGGATAATCAATAGGCCAGTCATCGGCCACGCCATCTAGGCTGTTCACCCGAAAGTCCGATGGATGCATTCTCGGAAAATGTGCCGAGTAGAGGATTGTGCTACCACCAACGGCATTGAAGTTGGCTACTGCGATGGGCGATTCGTCGTCGTTAATCGGATAGTCGGCGGCTCGATCGCGAAAGTTAGGGCTGATAGCAAATTCGGTGTTCTGAAGAATTTCCCAATCGCGCTTGGTACTTGCGTATTCAGAAGGGTTCATCCAACCCCCTTGCTCAAGGCAAAGAATTCGCATCTTTGTCTCAGCTAAACTCCAAGCTACCGCAGCGCCTGACGCGCCGGCGCCGATGATCAGGACATCTACGACGTCGTCAGACAATATTTCCTCCTGGGCCCACCCGTACTACGTGAATTGCAGCGATCCTCATGCGTATCTAATGATCGATGCAGCCATTTCCGAATAGCGTTTCAATTACTTCGTAGAACACGTCCGGGCTGCGCTCCCGTCAGCTCATCGTCGCGCAGCACAAAGTCGCCGTTACACAACGTGGCTTTGTAACCCGCGGCACGTTGGATAAACCGCGGCGCGCCGAACGGGAAATCGTTAACGATTTCTGGCATCCGCTCTTCTAACTTCGAAATATCGAATACGTTCACGTCGGCACGTTTACCCACTGCGAGAACCCCACGGTCCTCTAGCCCAAGGACGCCAGCCGGCACCGCACTGATACGACGCACTGCCTCTTCTAGACTGTATACGCCACTGTCCCGATGCCAATGCGACAAAATAAATGTCGACCAACCAGAGTCAATCATCTGACTCACGTGAGCGCCGGCATCGCCTAGTCCTGGCATGGCCCATTCGGTGGTAATCAGTTCTTCCAACGAATCAAGGTTGATATTGAACCCGCGCATGTGGAAGAGGGCTCGGCCGTTGGACTCATCAGTAATTCGGAGCCAAGTTTCCACGGGGTGTTCGTTAGCCGCTTGAGCTATCGCGTAAAGACTGTTGTCGGACTCCTGGGTGTAGCAGGGACGTTCGCCATCTCCCATCCAGAACCATCGCTTCGTCCCTTCGAGCACTGGCTGCCCCTGATCCTTAACTTCGGCTATCAAACGTTCTCGATAACCTGCGTCTCTGATCGCACCCAGCCGTCCATCAAAATCTAGCTGGCGCAGCTCCATCCACGCCGGCGTCCTAAAAAAGTTATCGGTGGCCAAGCCACCAACACCGCCGCCGCTGCGAGGAACAGTCACCGACGTGACATTAAGACCCTCGGCCCGCATCGCCATCACTTTTTCATCCAATCTTTCGATCCCGATCTCGGCTGCGGAACTGAACAATGCACCGCGCGAAGACCGTGCTTCGTCTGCGATTAGCTCCATCTCCTCATCAAACTCACGGAAGTCAGAAACCGTTTGCATAAATCCACCGTAGGCCCCGACGGCTTTTGCCACCGCTCTCAACTCATCGCGATGCGCAAACGTCCCCGGGATCGATCGACCGTCCGGTAATCGATGACCAGGCAAACGATTCGTCGAAAAGCCCACGGCGCCTTCTTTAACCGACTGACCCGCAAGTTCCGCGATCTGTCGAATCTCGTCAACGGTCGCCGGTTCTTCGACCGCGCGTTCACCCATAACGTAAAAACGGGTGGCGCAGTGTCCCACCAGACCGCAGATATTGATCGATGGTCCCAACGCCTCAAGGGCATCGAGGTATCCGCCATAAGATTCCCAATTCCATGGCAGGCCGTGCAATATCGCGTCCTTAGGGATGTCTTCAACGGTCTCCATCATGCCGGCAAGAAATTCCCGATCGGCTTCCTTACAAGGCGCGAACGTGACTCCGCAATTACCCAATAACGCCGTGGTGACACCGTGCCAAGAAACAGAAGTTACTTGGGGATCCCAGCCAATCTGAGCGTCGAGATGAGTATGCAAATCGATGAAACCGGGCGAAACATTGAGGCCGTCCGCCTGGATCTCCTCGCGGCCTTGTTCGTTCACTACCCCAATTTCGCTAATGCGATCACCGTCGATGGCAACATCCGCCTGATAAGGCTCCGCCCCTGTCCCATCAACCACGTTCCCGCCTCGTATCACCACGTCGTGTGCCATGAATCACGCCCTCGTATGAAACCTAAGTGTTGAGAATAGGGGAAGCTTAGCTCGATTGCATGGATTACGAAGCTAGAAACTAAGCATTGGATCAGCAGTCCGATCTGTTAAGTATCCGTGGCGAGTTCCGCTGTAGATTGAATGACTTTCTCGCCACGGCGATCGAGCCAAGCCTGATCGGAATCCGCGGGGCCGTAGTGGCGTTCCATTTCCGAACGTGGATCGCCCGCAAACAAATGCCCGGCACCCTTACACATTTGAAACCCAAGGATATTTTGAAGCTCACGAGAAAACGAAAGCATCCGCGACGGATGGATTGCGAGCATTAGATTCTCTTGCTGACGCATCGAGCCGTTGCAGTAGTTGATTGTTAAACCGTAACGGTCCTCACTGCTTCGATTTTCACCCGCACCGTGAAAGCATGTACCCGACACAAAGGCGATGCTACCGGCCTTCATTTCAACAGGAACTGAGTCGTAGGATTCGCCGAACTCAGGGTCATGGTCAAAATTGTTGCTTCCAGGAACCACCCGAGTCGCTCCGTTTTCTTCGGTGAAATCCTTGACCGCCCACATGGTGTTGCAAACCAAATTCGGATGGGGGCGTGGAAACGCATAGACGCCGTCGTCAACGTGCAACGGTTGTGCCTTCTCGCCCGGGCCGACAATGGCAGTGCCCATGGTCGAGAGCAGAAACCCTTCACCCAAAACGCGAGGTAGCACCTTCATGATCGTAGGCTGAACGGCAACCTGCTGCCAAATATCGCCGTCATTGAGCACATCGAACCAACGGCGCGTCACAAACCCTACAAAGGGTGCCGGCGGAATATCTCCGCCCGGACGAATTCGCTCAAGGTGCTCAAATTCTTCCATGAGTTGTCGGGCGAAATCGACGTCAAACGCGTCCTCAACGATGGAGTAACCGTGTTCCGCGATTTCATCAACGTGGTGCTTTATTTCCGTTTCCGTAAGGGCACGCATGAGCGTCATTCCTGTTATCGCTTCGTCCAAATCGGTTATACCGCTTGTACCCAAAAACGTCATCCGGGAACGCTAACCTTAGGGACGCATGTTCTTCGCATTCACCATCGCTATCCGATCGCGCCGGGTCAACTCGAGAGCATTCGTTCTCGTCGGTTAGCCCGCATAAATGCAAGGCTCAGCATACCCGCCATCAAGAGCAACATGCCGATACGATTCTGAACCGTCCACGCCAGCAAATCCGTCGAATCTGCGTCAACGATCACGTATGGATTGAAGAACGGTGATCCTCGCAATTGGGCATTGCCGAAACCCGTCAAGAAGCCATTAATCCCGAGCAAAATCACCGTCACGACCCCGCCACCAATTTGACTTCGAAACAACGTGGCGAGCGAAAGCGAAAGCACCAAGTAAAAACACGCCGCCTGAAACGCACCATAAAGCGCACCCCAAGGAAACGGAGTCATCAAAACAATCGTGACCATCGCAAGCATGGCCTCCAAGATAAGTAACAAGATGACGGCAGCGCCAAGTTTGATACGCCATAAGCGTTCGCTCCCTCCGGGCACGGTATACGCGAGTTCCAAGCTCCGATCGTCAATTTCCCCTGCAATGATTCGGATTCCCAAAAATATCCCGAGTAGCGCCATGGGCACCCCAAGCGCCAAACCCTGAACCACCTCAGGCGACACCGCCAAAAAGCCAAATAACTCGAGCTTGAGAAACACTAGCCACCCAAGGGGCAATAGTGGTAACAGCCAAAACCGTCGGCCCACCATCATCACGAGCACCAAGCGCAACAAATAGAAATCGGGCAGGGTCATCGCGCGAAAGCCGGATCTCGTAATGCAACATTCTCTTGATCAGGTCGCCGAATTTCTTCACGTTTTCGTGCCGATGCAACAAGCCACATGTAGCCATCTTCAAGTAAGGGGTCGAGCGGGGTAGCACGAAGGTCAGGCGAGTTTTCGGCGAGAATTTTATGGCGCACCAAAGTTCCCTGGGCGGACAAATTCTCTTCCACATGAATAACGTCGTCCGGCAGCATCAACGTCTCGTCCGTGGGTACGCTAATTTCCCATACGCATCCCTGTGCAGCCCGCGCCAAAGCCGCGGGTTCACCATCAAATACCAAATGGCCCTCTGCAATGACCAACACCCGGTCGCAGGCAGCAGCCACATCCTCCACCACGTGCGTGGAAAAGAGCACAATCCGTTCTTGCGCAAGACGACCCAGCAACGACCGAAAACGAATCCGTTCCCGAGGATCCAACCCGACGGTTGGTTCGTCGACAACGATCACGGGAGGTAATCGGAGCAGTGTACGGGCAACGGCGACACGCTGCCTCATACCACCCGATAACGAGCCGATCGGGGCGTCAATCTTTTCACCGAGACCCACTTCGCGAAGTAGCTCCGCTACACGTTGCTGCCGTATGTCACGAGGGACGTCGTAAAGTGCCGCGTAATAGGACAGGTACTCCTGGGCAGTGCTGCTCGTCGGCAAACCCGCGTCCTGCGGCAAATACCCCACCCAATGCGCCAGATACCGCTGAATGGTCGGGTAGGGCGCTTTGCCCAAATGAATGGTGCCCCCTGTCGGATCGATAACGCCTGCCAGCTGACGTAATAGCGTCGATTTCCCCGCCCCATTCGGACCGAGCACCCCAACCATGCCGCGTTCGACGGTAAAACTTATGCCTGAAATAGCATGCATGGGACTTGCCGCGTCTCCAAAAGATCCCAGCCACGCAGCCAATCGTTCCCATGCCCGGCGTCGCCGAATACCGCGTCTGGCTTGATTGAACTCCGACGCCTTCCGTCGGCAATACCCGACCATGAAGACTCCCAGAGCCGCGACAATAAGCAACAATATGCGTCCGGAGAACGTCTCACCGGTGAACTCATTAAACTCGGAGCGTTCAATCCCAAAGAACTCATGCCATCCAAATAAACCCAGACCCATCCATGGGAGTAGTTTAGCGATGACATTTTCGATGCCACCAGGAAGGACCACGCCGTTCGCGTCGGCGCATCCTCGCGCCCGCCGGACATCCAGAACACAGCGGGACAGCAGCGTTACCGCGATCATCGTAAACACCAACCGCCAAAAAACACTCTCCAGCTGAACGGCCAAATAGATAGGTCCGCTGGCCGCTAGGAGTAGGGGTAACAGTCTTTCCCTTGCGTCCACGGGTAAGAACGGTTGACCCCCCAACTCCAACACTTTCTTGACGTAATGTTTCGGCGCATCAAGGCTTCGGCGTAATGCACCCGGCAGTCCGTAACTCTTGGTCAAATATCGAACCTCTAACTTAGGTGGTCCTGCCGCAAATTCCGGTTGCACCGAACGTCGTGGCTGAAAAACCATCACCACCGCGGCAAGCAAACATCCACCGACCAAAAGAGCGACCACGACTTGCCAAAGTAATGACGTCAGGGTCTCCGTCAACACGAAGCCCGACATCACCGATACAGTCACCCCGATCCAGCCGAGCGCTAGCCAAGGTCCAATCCGACCAAACAAGAGATCGAGGCGACGAAGTAACGTAAAGCCCACTGGCACGATCAACAGGGTCAACAAACTTGAGGTAATGAGGCCACCAATGACGATGGTGGCAAACGGCGGCCAAATCTCGAACTCCCGCCCAGTGGCAATCGCGAGCGGCCACAGACCGGCCACTGTGGTTACCATGGTCAATAAGACCGGCCGAGTTCGTTCTCGAACCGCAGCATAGGCGGCCGCACCTGGACTCCATCCAGCGCCCAAAACCAATTGCTGCATACGATCAACGAGCAATATGGCTGGATTCACGGTTAAGCCAATCAGCGCGACAGCGCCGACCATCGCCATAGGCCCTAGGGCAACCCCTGCAAATACCATTGCCCAGGTTGCACCCAATAGCGTAATCGGTAACGACAGCAGCACCAACACAGGCAACGTGAGTGATTCGAAGGTCATCGCCAACACCAAGAAAAGTAACAGGATGACGGGCAAGATGACCTGTTGAAGTTGATTGGTGGTTTCATCTTGCGGGGCCGTTTCGATTGTAAAACCTTCGGGTCTCGGCACAGCTCGCATCGCGGCAACCACCTGTTCTTCGATGGCTAATCGCGTCGGACCTGTATCTTGGACACTATTCTCAAAGTTGTAATTGACGGTCGTTTCACGACGGCCATTGTGGTGCAGAATCACCCGCGGTGCCGGCATTCGCCGCAGTGAAGCCAGGGCTCGGACGGGGACTGCGCCAGCATCGGTCTGGACTCGTAATCGCTCCAAATCGCGTATCCCTCGGTCTTCCACTCGGGCATTAAGTCGCTCAACAACGACGGGGAGCTCTCGGCCGTTGGGCAATAAGAAACCGGTTTGCATTGTCACGCCTTCACGTCCCGCGAGACGCAAGGCTGGCACGAGGTCGCTCACCGAAAGCCCCATCGATTCGATCACCTTCTCACGTGGTTCGATCCAAAATTCGTCCATCCCAGGACGATAGTTTTCCCAGGCGTCACGGATAGGTCCCATGGATTCAAGTTGGGAACGGACGCTCCGAGAAAGCGTCGTTAACTCACGGCTGTCCGGACCGGACAACACGACCTCAGCAGGTCCACCGCCAAACATCTCGACACCGCCTTTACCGCCACCGCCACCACGTCCCTTGCCGCCATCCCCCATGCCCCCTTCGCCGGGCCGCAGCACGTACATCCGTCGATCATTCCGATCAATTCGTCGAACGATCGAACGCACGTCTTGGACTCCAAATCCAGGCGGCCGCGCTTCCTCCTCGACTAAATGCACAGTCAAGGTTCCTTCATCTTCACGAATGAGGGCCTCAACCATATCAACGCCCTCGAGTTTCATGACCGCACTCTCTAATTTCGCCATTCCATCGCTGACGGTATTGATCGACGCCGATCCGCGTGCAAATTGAACAGACATTTCAACGGTATCGGCTTCGCGAACGTTAGAAGATCCTGAACTTGTCAACAGCCAAGGTAGCGCAACAACAGTAGTAATCAGCACTGCCGCCAGTGTTCCTGCAATCCAGGAAGGTGGTCGTCGTAGCGCGCCGGTCACCACACGCTCAAAAAAGATTCGTATGGTATCCGGCGGAACCGAGTCGCCCCTTAAGGCTCGCCGTTCTCGACGAATGGACAAATCTCGAACCACTGCCGGTGCCGACAGACGTTGCGCGAGCAGGGGCACCAAGCCTACGGCAACGCCCAAGGAAGCCAGCAGCGGCAACAGGATTGCCAACGACACCACCAAAATCATCGAACGCATCTGCTCGCTATCGAAATCAACCAACTGAAATGGCAGAAACACCACCGCTGTCGTGAGGCTAGCGGCGGTCATGGCACGAACCGTCCGTCGCAACCCTTCACGCACGGCCTCCCTTATTTCGGTGCCACGTTCGAGGCGTCTTTGGACCGCCTCAAACACCACCACGCTGTTGTCGATGACAAGCCCGATCGCAATCGCAAGGCCCATCAACGTGATGATGTTGATCGACTGGCCACTGAGGTAGAGGAGGGCGAGCGCGGCGAGAAGACTCATCGGCACCGCGATGCCAACCACGGCAACTGCACGCCATTGTCGTAAGAAAAGGTACAGCACCACGAGGGCAATCAAGAAACCCGATCCGGCGAGCTTCCCTAAACGAGTAATTTGTTCTTCAATTTGTTCCGCCGCGTCAAAGCCGATGACCAGATCGATGCCAAGCGGAGCCACTTCGGCGCGAACTTCAAGAAGACGTTCCCTGAGGGACCCTCCGAGACGAACTAAGTTGGCACCTTGTTCCTGAAAAAGCACCAGTCCGACCGCTGGCTTTCCGTTAACCCGAAATCGAGACTCTTCGCGTGCCGTCCCGAAGGCTAGATCGCTGACGTGCCTTAACCGGGCAGCGCGATTAGGCTGAATCTTCGCATTCGCCAACGAATCCATGCCGGGTGGCCGACCATCCAGCATCACGACCTGACGCCCCCGCTCAGTCTCAAGTCCACCCACAAACTCCTGACGACCCACGTTCCGTCGCACCGCGTTAGTGACTGTGTCGGTGGTGATACCGAGCGCACTCGCCCGGTCCGGATCGACCGTGACTGTGACTTGCCGTCGAGCTCCGCCGTTCGGTTGCGCCTGACTCACGCCCGCCACCGATGCAAAACGCGGTGCAATTTGTTGTTCCACAAGGTCATACAGGGTGTTGATATCGCCGTCAGCTCTACCCAGCACATGAATAGTCATCACGAAACTGGAGAATGTCTCGGTGCCTGACGAGTTAACGTTGACGTAGGTGCCCGGCGGTTGCGACCGTTGCAGATCCGCGGCCAACCGCCGCAACTCAAGCTCGCGGACCTTAACGTCGCTACCGGCTTCGAAGCGAACTCGATACTGACCACTGGAACCACTGATCATTCCCCACGATTCCGAGACCTTAGGTAAGGTCGCCACTTTCGCTTCCAGCGGCATCAGAAGATCGCGCTCAATCATTTCCGGTTCGCTACCCGACCGCCCAAATGCAACCGTTATCTGATCGCCCTCGAGCGCCGGAAAAAGCTCAACCGCCATCCGCTGCCAAGCGATCAGACCGAGCAACACCACGCCGACAAAAAACATGGTCACCGCCACGGGTCGCTGAGTGGGTAGATCGATAATGCTCATCGAGCTTGATCTACAACGTAGCCATCGGACCGACGGCCGGGATGCATACGGTCAAGTAGCAGGTAAAGACTCGGCAGAACAAAAAGCGACCCTAACGTTGACGCGATTATCCCACCGATAATGGTGATGGCCATGGGCGTGCGCAATTCAGCACCTTCGCCAGCGCCGAACGCCAACGGCAAGAGAACCAAGACCGTCGTTAATGTGGTCATGATAATCGGACGCAGTCTTATGCCAGTGGCTTCAGCCAAGGCGTCGATGCGCGATCGTCCTTCCGTCATTAAGCGACGGGCGGTCGCCAGGAGCAATACGGCATCATTAACGGCGACGCCGGCCAGCACAATCAACCCGAGCATCGCCATGACGCCAATCGGTTGACCTCCAGGTACCAGCGCTACCGCGACGCCAGTCAACCCAAGCGGAATGGCGGCGAGCACCGTGAGCGGATGGATTAACGATTCGAACGACCCCGCGAGAACCATAAAGACGAGCACCAAGGCTAGAATCGCCGCCAGCCGCAACTCGGCAAACGTCCGCACACGCTCCGCTTCTTCTCCTCGCAAGCGTATTTGGAGGCCGGCAGGCAACGATACTTCTGCTAGTGCAGCGTTAACCGCACGAACCGCATTGGGATGATTAGAGCCTTCAGCAATTTGTGCGGTAACTAGCGCAGTCCGGCGCTGGTCTTGTCGAAATATCTCGCGCGCGCCTTCGGCTTCGACAAACCGCGCCACTTCGCTTATCGCCACCTTACGCCCGCTGTTTGTCTGAAATATGACGCTGCCGAGGTCCTCGCGGGAGGTCGATCCCAGACGCAGGGTAACCGGACGCTCTTCATCGCCAGTAGAAAGCATGGTGACATCACGGCCATCGAGGCTTGCCTGAAGAACTCGAGAGATCGTGGCAAGATCAACGCCGAGGCCATCGGCCATTGCCCGATCAAGTTCGATCCGCAATTCCGGCGGACCACCTTCAAATGACGAACGAACATTCCACAACTCGTTCAGATCCGCTAATTTTGTTTTGACAACGTCCGCGTAACGCCTCAAGTCGGACAATGCTTGACCCGATATTTCAACCACTACAGGCGGCCCACTGGTACCAAGAGCGCTGGCCACGGCCGAAGATCCAACTTCCCAGTCAATGTCCGTTGATTCGCGTTGCTCGAGGATGGGTGCCAATTGATCGGCGAACTGACGACCCGTGGGTCCCGATTCCGCCACACGTACCGTCACGCGAGAGGTATGCTCTTCGGTGAGCTCTGTTCTCACCATACGGCTATCTTCGGGAAGTCGCCCGACCTCCGACAAGATCGCCACAACACTGCCTTCCCCAAATTGATTGATCAGCGACTCCACACCTTCGACCACGCGTGCCGTGGATTCGACCCGCTGTCCAGGTGGACCAACAATACGAACCGAAAACTGGCGAGGGTCGGCCGACGGTAACAACTCGGTACCGAGCCCGAGTAACTGCCAGCAACCAATCGCCGCAATCACGACACCCGAAAGAACGACCATCACGGGACGCTCCAGCAAGCGAAGGGCAAAGCGTCCAAATCTCGTCCGGATTTGAAGACCAGAATCGACACGCTCTGCAGGGATCGTTTCGGGCATGAACCATCGCGCGAGCGCGGGGATCAAAAACATCGCAACCGCCAACGACGCTAGTAACGACGCAACCACCGTAAAAGCAATACCTTCAATAAGACGCGCCGCAAGGCCCTCGACAAAAAGTACCGGTATAAACACCACGCAGGTCGTTAACGTCGACGCCGTAATCGCGCCCCCCACTTGTCCTGTTCCCGTCGCCGCGGCTTCGGTCCTTGTCTCGCCCTCCGTCAATCGTCGGTAGATGCTCTCGACCACAACGATAGCATTGTCCACCAGCATGCCCGCGCCAAGCGCTAACCCCCCTAGCGTAATAACGTTGAGACTTTGCGATCCAAAGCGCATCAGAAAGAGGGCGGCGAGGATCGATACAGGCACCGCGGCAGAAACAACAAGCGTCGCTCCGATCGATCGTAAAAAGAAAGCAAGCACCGCAATGGCGAGCAGAATACCTGCACCGGCAGCCGTTTCTAAATCATCAAGTGCGGCCACCACCAGCGATGCATCGTCGCTGACTTCGGTCAGGGTGACGTTGGGCAAGTCTTGCGCTAGACCGACCACGGCATCGCGCACCGTGCGCGAAACTTCCACGGTATTTGCACCGGCTTCCTTATATATAGCGAGTCCGACACCTTCAATAGAATTCACGCGCACCAGATGATCGATTTCGCGATCAACCAGTGCCACGGTCCCGACATCGGACACACGCACCGCTTGGCGCGTTCCATCAGCGCGCGAGATGTACGCAACAATCACTCGACGAACATCGTCGGGAGTTCGAAATCGTGACACACTTCGAACGAGCAAGACTTCGGCACCTTCTTCCAACGTGCCCGCCGAAATGTCCACGTTCTCATCGATCAGCCGAGCTTCGATAGCTGCAAGGGTGATGCCGTAAGCTTCCATGCGGTATCGGTCCAACTGCACACGCACTTCCTGTTCGCGCCCGCCCGTAATTCGAACCTCTGCGACTCCAGGGAGTTGCTCTAGCCCTGGCGCCACTTGACGTCGAGCTAATCGTCGTAATTCTGCAAGGTCCGGTTGGCCACTGGGTGCACTTAAGCCAAACATAAGGACCGGCGATTGGCGCGGATCAAAGCGACGCACCAACACCTCGTCAACGGCGGGATCCGACGCCATCGGACCGACCGCTTTTTGTATATCGACCACGCCCAAATCGAGATTCGTGTCCCAATCAAAAACGACGGTCGCCACTAACTTACCCGTCCGACCGACTTGGGAAATCTCTCGAATACCGCGAACCGTAAACAAGCGTTGCTCAAGTTGCTCTCCGTAGATGCTGTCTCTTATACACATCTCCGAGCCCACGAGACCGAGGCTGATCTCGTATGCCGTCTTCTGCTTGAAA
>CAXDSX010000031.1:0-16295 GCA_963992075.1 uncultured Pseudomonadales bacterium
ATATTGATCTGTCCGACCGATGCGGCAAAGACGGCGGGCACGAATAGACGGCCGACCTTGCGGATACCTGGATCATGCCAATCGATTTTAGGGACGCTCAGAAGATGCAATCGCTGTAGCGCGGGTAACTGGAAAATCAATTGCACTAACCCTGCAGCAAATATTCCCCACGCAAGCGCCATCAGGGGCGTCGCAAAAAAACGCATCCCGATAAGCGCGGCCACAATCAGGGAGACATTCAATAGTACGGGCGTAATTGCTGGCAGAGCATATCGCTGGAAACTGTTTAGTATCGATCCGGCAAAGGCAGTGAGCGATATGAAGGCCAAATAGGGAAGCGTTACTCGAACCATGTCCACCGTGAGGTCGAACTTTGTCGGATCATCAAGAAAGCCCGGTGCAAAAACCAAAACCAGTCCCGACGCGCCCAAAATACCCAAGGTGCAGATCGCGACCAGAACAAGCCCGAAGTCACCGCATACGGCGCGAACGAAATTCTGTAAAGCTTTATCGTCAGCGGCGTTTCGATATTCCGCGAGCACCGGGATGAAGGCTTGCGCGAACGCGCCTTCTGCGAACATCCGTCGAAAGAAATTAGGGATTCTTAGCGCAACGAAGAAGACATCCGCCCCTGCGGTCGCGCCAAGTACAGCTGACAGAACCACATCTCGAAGGAATCCGGTGAGCCTAGATACGCCAGTCATGGAGGCGACCACCGATCCCTGGGCCGCGAGATTTTGTTCCTTGCGCTCTACCTCAGTTGACATGCCAGAACCCCGTCGGCATATTACGCGACCTTTCGCACGCCGCCCATTGGACCCGAAAAAGGAACCCGTTTTGGCGAATAGTCCTCAAGCAAAAAAACGAGCGCGCCAGGCTGAAAAACATAGACAGCACAACGCAAGTATGCGCTCCGCCTACCGCACATACATCAAGAGAGTCGAAAGTGCAGTATCGGCGGGCGACCGAGAATCAGCTAACGTCGCCCTGTTAGCAGCGATACCCATTATTGATCGCATGGCAAATAAGGGAATCCTTCACAAGAACCAGGCAGCCCGCTATAAATCACGGCTCAACGCGAGCGTAAAAGCTTTGTCTTAGGACCCGACAAATTACGATAGCGCTAAATTGTCGCAGTGAATTAGTTCCTCTTCATCAACGTAACCCAGCAACTCTTCAATAGATGAGGAACTGTGCCCTTTGATTAGCTCGGTTTCTGCCGAACCGTAATTCACCAATCCTTTCCCCACCTCAACGCCGTCGGGACCGTTGATGCTTACTACGTCGCCACGATCGAAATCGCCTCCTATCCCAGTAACCCCAACGGCAAGAACACTTACTCCGCCCTCCAAAACCGCATGGACCGCACCCGCATCCAACGTAATTGCTCCTGTATTCTGGACCGAGGCTGCTATCCACTGTTTACGGGCATCAAGCGGGGCCACGTCCGCCGTCAGCAAGGTGCCGACGTTTCTACCATTAGCGATCGCGGGAAGAATTCCCTCTTCACAACCGTTTGCAATAACCGTATGGCATCCGGCACGCGCTGCGTAACGTGAGGCCTCCAGCTTTGTGCCCATGCCACCGCGACCGAGCGTTCCTGAAACGAATCCGACCATATCGTCCAGGTTTGAGTCGAAAGCAGAGCATTCGCTGACCATCGGAGCATTGGGTCGAATCCGAGGATCGTCCTCATGCAGACCGTTCTGATCGGTAAGCAAAACAAGGACACTTGCAGAAACGAGGCTTGCGACCCTTGCGGCGAGCGTGTCGTTGTCACCCAGCTGAATTTCGTCGGTGGCAACCGAGTCGTTCTCATTGATAACAGGCACGATTCCATAGTTAATTAGTGTTCGCAGAGTCCCACGCGCATTGAGGTACCTTTGTCGATCAGAGAGGTCGTCATGTGTTAGCAAGACCAATGCCGTACGTCGTCCATGACGGCGAAAGCCCTCCTCATATGCTTGAACAATGCCCATCTGGCCAACGGCTGCTGCTGCCTGGAGCTCATGAATACTCTCGGGACGTTCCGTCAAACCCAACCTACGAAACCCTTCCGCGATCGCCCCGCTGGTGACGAGCGCCACCTGTTTACTATCGTCGAGTAGCGCACTGATCTGCTCGCACCAGCCATCAATTGCGTCAGCGTCAAGGCCGACTCCATCTCGTGTAAGCAAAGCGCTGCCAATTTTAATCACCCATATCTCGGACTCTTTCAAACGGTCCCGTGCACTACTCACGATAAAGAACCTCAACGTTCGGGTCGCGACCTGCAGATCGACGTTCGGTAACGGAACTACGCAGGGCTTGATCTAAAACGTCTTTCGTCAATCGGGCCTCGAGACCACGATCACGCTCATCCAAAGCGGGATCCGACGCGAGACTTTCGCGCCAATTAGCTACATGCTGCATCAACTTATTGACGAGGAAATCAATCCCAACTCCAGTCACCGCTGAAATCGCGTAACACGGACGGCCAGGAAAAGCCTCGCCTAGCCGCTTCACAACTTCTTGTCCTTTTTCTTCAGCAACCACATCCATTTTCGTTGCCAGAGTCCAAATCGGAATGTCTCCAAATAGCGGGCTGAATTGAGACAATTCACTTTCGATCGCCTTGGCGTTGGCGACCGGATCACTCCCATCGGCAGGCTCGATGTCCACCATATGCAGCAACAAGCGAGTCCGCACCAAATGACGAAGAAAGCGCATCCCAAGGCCCGCACCCCTAGAAGCCCCTGGCACAAGCCCGGGTATATCGGCGACCACAAAGTTTGCGTCTTCGGCAACGCGCACAACCCCCAGATTGGGAATCAGTGTCGTGAACGGATAGTCCGCTATTTTTGGTCGGGATGCGGAAATCCGACTAATCAGTGTCGATTTTCCTGCATTCGGCAACCCCAATAATCCGACATCCGCAACAACTTTTAATTGCAAGCGAAGAATACGTGTATCACCGGCTTCGCCGCTCGTTGTTCGACGAGGGGCCCGGTTGGTGCTCGATTTAAAGAATGCGTTACCGCGACCGAAATGGCCGCCTCGGGCTACACAAAGGACATCTTCGGTATCTGTGATATCTCCAACTACTTCAAGAGTTTCATCATCAATCACTGTTGTCCCTATGGGAACAGCGACATTCACGTCGGCACCATTTGCCCCGGTACGGTTCGCACTCCCACCAGCTCTACCGTATTCAGCCTTAATGAGTGGCTGAAAACGGAGATCCACCAGGGTATTTAGGGAGGTGTGTCCAACCAGGAAGACAGAACCCCCATTTCCACCGTCCCCGCCATCCGGTCCACCGCGCGGGTTATTGCGCCCACGGAAGAACGATAAGCAACCGTCGCCACCTTTTCCCGCTTGAACACGGATAGCTACTTCATCAACAAATTTCATGGTGCTAGATGGCCGACAATTTAACGAAGCGTCGCACCAAGCCCTCTGGCTAATGCCAAAAAGACTAGGGAGCCGTAACGCTAACGTACGTTCTTTTTAGCCGTCCGTGGGTTGAATAACTGACTTGGCCGTCCACTTTGGCAAAGAGCGTATGGTCTCGACCACAACCAACGTTGTTGCCAGGATGTATCCGAGTACCGCGCTGACGAACAATAATGTTGCCCGCAAGAACGGATTCACCGCCGTACTTTTTGACTCCTAATCTCTTCGATTCTGAGTCTCGGCCGTTTCGGGTACTTCCACCTGCTTTCTTGTGCGCCATGGTTAATTCCCACCTAGTGTGAAATCGCCGTTATTCGAACTTCAGTATAACCCTGCCGATGTCCAGCGCGTCGGAGATAGTTCTTTCGGCGTTTAAACTTGACGACTCGAATTTTTCGGCCTCGTCCTTGACCAACTACTTCTCCTTCAACCTTAACGTCTTTGAGAAATGGCATGCCAACAGCAACATCGTCCCCGTCCGCCACAACCATTACACGGTCGAAAACAACATCGTCGCCGGGCTCGCCACCAAGCGTTTCTAGTCGAACCAGGTCGCCCTCGCTAACGCGGTGCTGTTTTCCACCACTCTCAAAGACAGCAAACATGTGATCCAACCTTTTTAATCATGGTCTTCTTTTAACTAACGCCAACTTCACCGGTAAGGGGCAAGCTGTACTACAATGAACTCCGTCAGAAATAAGAATTCCGGCCCCATAAAACGGCGGGTGATTTTACGGACAAGGCCAACCGATTACAACGCGCTCCGCCGTAATCGGACATAGTTAACTTAGCGTATTGGAGCACGAGATTTATGGGGCCAACCCCAGTAGCGCAACTTGTTACACCGATCAACAAAGGGTCGGACTTAGACGATATCTTCAGCGTAGTTCGCGACGATTTCGCCAAGGTAGACGCGCTCATTCCTCGACAGCTAACTAGCGATGTTGCTCTGGTTAGCGAGATAGGAAGATATATCGTCGATTCTGGGGGAAAACGTTTGCGGCCATTGATCGTCTTATTGACCGCTCGTGCCAACGGATACCGAGGAGACGAACACATTCGACTGGCGACCCTCGTCGAATTTCTTCATACCGCCACTTTGCTTCACGATGACGTGGTTGATCGATCCGGTCGACGTCGGGGGAGAGCGACAGCTAATGCTCTATGGGGAAACTCGCCCAGTATTCTCGTCGGTGATTTTCTTTACTCGAGAGCGTTTCAGCTGATGGTCGATCTCAACAGTATGGATCTCATGGCAATTATAAGTGATGCCACTAATGTCATCGCCGAAGGAGAAGTGCTTCAGCTCGAAAACATAGGTAACGCCGAGCTCGCGGAAACCGACTATTTGGAGATTATCCGTTGTAAAAGCGCGCTGTTGTTTCAAGCCGCCGCGCACACAGCTGTTGTCCTTTCCGACGACGATCCGGACACGATTAGCGGTTTTCGAGACTTTGGACTTCATTTCGGTCTTGCGTACCAACTCGTCGACGATTGGCTAGATTACGCTGGCGACAGCCAGCTTATGGGAAAAAATGTTGGCGACGACCTTGCGGAAGGAAAAGTGACATTGCCGCTTATAGCGACAATCAACAAAGGTTCCAACGATCAAGCGAAACTAGTACGAGACGCAATAAATTCTCGGTCTGACCGACATCTGAACGCCGTAATCGACGCCGTGTGCAGTTCCGGCGCGCTGGATTACACGAAATCGCGGGCTGAAGCGGAAGCCAGTCTCGCGTTAGATTGTCTCGTGTCTCTCCCGCACAACCTTTACCGAGACGCTCTCGAGAACCTAACCACATTTGCTACATCGCGGATGCGATAGAACAAACGAGGTTATCTAAGGCAAAATACCCGACGTCTCCTGCAGTCTCTTGAGTCAGCCAATTCAATCGGAGTGTAGCTCAGCCTGGTAGAGCACCGTCTTCGGGAGGCGGGGGCCGGAGGTTCAAGTCCTCTCACTCCGACCAAATTTCCCAAGAAGTAATGGGTTCTTTCGATTTGACCAATTAGCCAAACTCGAGCCCCTCTAGTGTTCCGTCTTCGCGCCATTGCGCTAATAGCCGATTAAAGGCGTTGAGTCCAGGCGCATAGGACTCGGCTCCTATGCCACGGCGCGCAGCAATGTCCCCTTCGTTGTTGTAATAGCCAGGCGTACATGCCTCAAAAAACGCGGTGTTGCTCACTGCGAGTTGTCGAATCGTTTGGACCCACTCTGCCTCAGCTTCCAAGGTGGGCTGAGCGTATCGGACGTCGCGCGACATGATTTCATTAATGATGTACGCAACGTGTTGGGCTTGATCATCTAGAACCGCGGTCAGGTTGACCGAGAATGCGTTTTGCGAGAATCCCACCTGAAAGCAGTTGGGGAACCCATGGCTTGAGAAACCGTGCAGTGTTCGTAGTCCATCTCCCCAATAATCGGAAAGTGTCTCGCCATTTTGCCCGTGAATCTCGTACCCGGAGCGTCGAGTGTATGAAGTACCCACCTCAAAACCGGTAGCAAAAATGATGCAATCGACTTCGTATGAAGTCCCATTCGCGACCACGGCGTTATCTACGATTCGCTCAACGCCTTGAGACTCACTGGTGTCGACAAGCGTTACGTTCTCCCGATCGAAGGTGGGCAGGTACTCGTCGTTGAATGTGGGGCGTTTGCAGAATTGCCGATACCAGGGCTTCAACGCCTCAGCCGTTTCGGGATCCGTAACGTGTTTATTGACACGGGCGCGAATGCCATTCATTTTCTTGAAATCCGCTAGTTCTGCGAGCGCAGCTGCTTCTTCCATCGAGATCTGATCGTCGTTGCCTCGAGGCATCATGCTAGCGAGAGTGCGGAAGATATCCGTCCAACCGTCATTGACTAAGTCTTCTTCAACAGGTCGTCCGATAACCATGTCATTGAAATTCTCTCGCCGCGCTCGCTGCCAACCGGGCTTTAACGACATTGCCCACTCAGGATCCGTCGGTGTATTTCCGCGTACGTCTACCGACGACGGTGTTCTTTGGAAAACATAGAGATGCTTCGCGTGGGCCCCAACATAGGGGGCTGCTTGGATAGTGGTAGCTCCGGTGCCAATCATGGCGACCACTTTGTCGCCCAAATTTGACAAGTTCCCGTTGTGGTCACCCCCGGTGTACTCGTAATCCCAACGACTGGTATGAAACGTGTGGCCCTTGAAGTTCTCAATTCCCGGTATAGCCGGCAATTTGGGTCTGTTCAACGGCCCAGTGGCCATAACGACAAACCGCGCTTTCATAGCATCGTCTCGATCAGTCGACACGATCCACCGTGCGGAATCTTCATTCCACCGCAATTCCGTCACCCTCGTTTGAAAACAAGCGGCTTCGTATAAGTCATAGGCTTTTGCAATACGCTGCGAATGCTCAAAAATTTCGGGTGCGTACGAGTACTTCTCCTTTGGCATGTAGCCGAGCTCTTCTAACAGGGGTAGATAGCAATACGACTCGATATCGCATTGGGCCCCGGGATAGCGATTCCAATACCAAGTCCCACCGAAATCACCACCGGCCTCGACAATCCTTATATCGTCGATACCGGCTTCTCTAAATCGTGCAGCTGCTAGAAGTCCGCCAAATCCGCCTCCAATGATGACGACATCCACCTCGTCCTCTAACGGTTGTCGCGACAAGTCGGGTTCGACATAGGGATCGTCAACGAAATGTGCAAACGCACCGTTAACTTCAACGTACTGTTCGTTCGCATCCGGTCGCAACCGTTTGTCACGTTCCTCTCGATATTTCTCACGAAGAGCGTCGGGATCGAATCCCAGATTGGAATACTTACGCGGTAGTACCGTGCTCATCGTCGTCTACCCCCTCGCTGGACCTAAAGTTGCAAGACCCAAATATCGCCCGCAAGTCGTCTTCCTTCAACCTTAGTTGTTCGAATAAAGTTCTCTAGCGGGATTCGAATCACATATTCAAAATCTTAAGAACGTCTCCTGTTGAGGCCATCGACTTTCTAGACGTTAAGTCGTTTCCGACTGAATGACTCCTCCAATAATTAGCGTCTTTGAAATAATCAGCTCGATCCGTTCTTAGGATAAGCCTCTTACAGCCCTATTTTTCTTATATACATCAATAAGTTATAATGTTGCTTCGATACGCTAACAGTTCCTTATCTAACCAGGCTCAGTCGGGGCCTTAGCTGACATTCACAGTTTCAAGTGAACACCGAGATATACGATCATGAACTGTCTTTTTGGTTGTTTCGTAATTTCAGAGAAGTTTTCTCTTCCCGTTGCGATTTGTACTGGCCGGAACGAACCTAGCGGTGTCGATCGGTTGGCTTGTTCGTGACTACGAAAATATTCTGCTTGATCTTTTTGGTTTTCGCATTCAACGCAACGGGAGACCCGGTGGCGTACGACTACACGTATGTCGAAGGCCACTACGTCCACGGTGACAAAGAGGGGTTGCGAGGTCGTGCGTCTATCGCCCTGCCTGCATCGCTCTACCTGTACGGAGAAGCCGATGCTATCGATGTCGACGGCAAACACCGCGAAGTGGCACTCTCCGATTACCAATTTGGCGTTGGTTTCCATATCGCCGCCGACCGTCTTGCGGATAAATCCTCGTATCTCAGAGCGCTCAAAGTCCTACCCTTGGAGGGGGTGGACATTTTTGTCGAAGCTGGCCCTCGCAATTGGGACTTCAGGTCGAACAACAAAAACCGAAGTGGCAACGACGTTGCCGCGAGAGTCGGTTGGCGCTTTGGCAATCCCTACACCTGGGAGTGCGTCGTCGATGCAGGAATTCAGCGTCACGCCAAAATGTCTCGCTCGATTGATCAAGACACTCTCACCCAACTTGCCACATCACAGGACACTGGCGATATCGACGATTATCTTGAGTTCAACGGGTCAACTGAGGCTGTTTACGGCTTCAAGTTCTTGTGGAATTTCCCCAAGGCTTCTTTAGTCGTTGGTGTTGAAGGCAGTTCCTGGGATACCCACGGAGTGACGATCGGTCTTCGTTTAGCGCCCTAGGGTTTGGGCATCCAGTAGCCTTGGCTCATCTTTGCGAGGCCCCTGATTCAAACCACCTCGTCTATTTTTCTTTGCAGTCGGCGCATCCCATGCAGCCAGCGTTCGAGATCGTTCGTTTTGCGTTCCATCCACGTTTGCGCAATTTCATCGGTCAATATAAGGAATCGTTCATCGTGAATCGCTCGAACAACCATGTCGGCGACGTCTTCTGGTTCCTTCACAGGTCCTGCGGCTGCACGCGCAAACGGCGAGTTCCCACCACCCAGCATGGGTGTGTTCACCCCTAAAGGCGCTAGCAAGGACGTTCTAATACCTTGATCGTGGTACGTAATTGACAACCACTCCGCCAGGCCGACCACTGCGTGTTTCGTCGTCGCGTACGTAACATTGCCCTGAGACGTGAGGATGCCCGCCATCGATGCCGTGTGAACGAGATAACCCTCGCCCCGCGTCAACATGGCAGGCAGGACGGCACGAACCGCGTACACGTGTCCCATGACATTGATTTGCCATTGTTGTTGCCAGGTATCGACGGGCGTAGATATCGGATCGCCTCCGGTCGCGATAGCCGCATTGCTAAAGAACACGTCAATTTTCCCGCCCTCAGCCTCAGTCATTTCGATAAGCGCACCGACATCCTCTTCCTTCCCCACATCACAAGCGATCGCAATAGCACCGATGTCGTCGGCAACAGCGCGTGCACCTTCAACGTTTACGTCTGCAATGACGACTTTCGCCCCCTCCAATGAAAAAGCTCGGGCACACGCCGCCCCGATCCCGCTCGCACCTCCGGTAATCACTGTTACGCGACCCTGCAATTCCATGATTTTTCCAACTGATCCAAAGATCTAACTTAGCCGATAACGCATACATTTGCCGGTGTTCGCCAAGGGAAGGACGTGTTGAAACCTTCCCTATCAGCAGGCCGTCTTTCGACTACCATGATGGCAACGCATTCCGAAGGTGAGCGATTGAAGATGCAGCAAGAAGATCTCCTTTTTTCGGGTCTAAAAGTGTTGGATGTCGGTTCGTGGATCGCAGGGCCGGTTGCCGCAACTATCCTTGCCGATTTTGGTGCCGACGTGATTAAAGTAGAGATTCCCGGTTCGGGGGACGCTTATAGAGGACTCGCGATAGCGCCCGGAACGCCCGATGCCAAAGTCAACTACACATGGGTTCAAGACGCTCGTAACAAGCGATCCATCACCCTTAATCTGAAGACCGAGATGGGTAAAACGATTCTTCGCCGGTTGGCTCAAGAGTGTGACATCTACGTCACCAATCACCCGTTGCACATGCGGCGGGACATGGGTCTTACTTACGAAGAAATTAAGTCCATCAACCCAGACGTAATTTATGCCTCGTTAACCGCATATGGAGAGAAGGGCCCTGAGCGGGACCGCGAGGGATTTGATCTGGTCGCTTATTGGGCTCGAAGCGGTCTGATGGATCTAGTGCGATCGCCCGATTCGCCTCCGGCACAGTCGGTCCCAGGAATGGGCGATCATCCAACCGCCGTATCCCTTTATGCGGCAATAGTGACGGCCTTGTTGCGACGGGACCGAACCGGCAAAGGCAGCATGGTTCATACCTCCTTAATTGCCAACGGGGTCTGGTCTGCATCATGCATCGCCTCAGCAGTATTCGCCGACGGGGACTTCTCCAACTACCCCAACGTAGCCGCGCGACATTTCACCCGAGAGCTTTACGAAACCGCTGATAATCGCTTCTTGCAGTTCACGATGGTTCGGTCCGACGAAGAAATTGAGACGTTCTTCCGCGTTCTTGAGGCGACGCATCTCCTAGAAGATCCACGGTTCAATTCGAGACGAGCCCGCGTCACGTCAGGTGGAGCGTTGGCAAAGGAATTACGTCCGTTGCTTCGAAGCCACGACGCGGGCCACTGGATATCAGCGTTCAACCAGGCGTCGGTCCCGGTATCACTCGTGGGAACCCTCGGAGATCTACCCGAAGATCCGCAACTGAAAGTCAACAACATCATAAAACCTCCCGAAGAAAACGTCGGCACGGAATGGGTGATCAATCACCCATTAAATATCGATGGTTTGCCGGTGCAAGGCGTGAAAAAAGCTCCTGACGTAGGAGAACACACAGACAGCATTCTCCACGATCTCGGTTACTCGGATGACGAAATCGAAGAGTTACGTACTGAGGGCGCCATCTAGACTCCGCATACTGAGCGAAGTCGTCTGCTACCCGCTTGGATTTCGTACTTTAAATATTGCCGTGTGTCGAACCCGAGCAATCGCTGTACCGCCCATGTCTCGGATTTCCGTGTCATTCACGATGTAGTGATGTCCGTTCCGCTCATACGCGTCACGACACGTTCCCCCGACGCAGAACGACTGACCAACTTCGGCCCTGCACAAGTGTTGAATACGACTCTCAGTGTGAATTGATGGCCCGTAATCGTACGAATGATGAAGCCAGTGGATGGGCTGCTCAGCTATCCACGCCGGATGAAGCAATGCCTCAGATCCGTAAAAACAATCCAAGGTCTCCCTTTGTTTGTGACGTGCATAAGCCTCCGCATCGGCCACGGACAAATTCACGTCACGTGACCGCAATTCCTGCCCTACCGGCGCGTTGGCAAGGGTTAAATGGGGTAGGGGATCAGGCTGCGATTCGGATGGTCGTCGACTTGGAATTCTTATGTCCCCCAACCAAAGCGCTTCACCTTGCCCAACTTGACCAGAAATACACGACACATCATCAACATCACGATGAACATCAATTGACCCGTCGTCGCCAAGGACAAGCTCCAAATCATCGCCGGGATAGACGGGTTGGCGAAAACGAACTTGAGCCCAACCGAAGTTTAGCCATTGCTTTCCCAGCGTCTCGACTATCAATGACGCAACCCAGCCATACACAGTAGCGCCACCCACAAGCGCACCTTGAAATCCATAATCCTTAGCCCCCGATGTCGAATGAATCGCGTTCGATTTCTCCTCATCAGGATTTTTCATGAACGCTCGGAAATGATGACGGCTAGGCATCTGCACTCTCCTGCAATATTCGGAATCCGCCGACTGGAAAACGATAGCCGTCAGATTCAATAAGCGTGCCTCGTGCACGCAGCTGTGGACATTCATACAAGTCATCCACCGATTGCACCAACGCGAAGGTCAGATGATGTTTTTCCGCTTCGTCAAACCACTCTTTGGCACTTCGCGAACGAAAAGCGTTCGTCATAAGTTCTGAGTATTCCTCCCAATTTTGCATCCGCCCTTCGGCGGTTTGAAAACGGGGTTCAGCAAGTCGAGGTTCCCCGGTCAGCATCGCCACACCCTCCATGGGCACATTCATAACCGCACCAGGCGCACAGTAGAGGTACGCCTGGCGAGTCGGCACCATTCTAAGAGCGTGTTTGACCTTTCCTTCGCGTCTTGCGACTTCGCCGGTGGCTGCGTATCGACCAACTTGGCTTTGGGCAAAGCCAGTCAGCACATCCGAGATCGCAAAATCGATGATACGCCCATGCCGATCGTTTAGGCTCTCCATGTACGCCGCAAGAATCAGCGAAGCAGCCGCAACGCCACCCGTCATTTCGGCTGCCCAGGGCGGAAGGCGTTGAGGGGGTTGATCGTATTCGCCCGTGAGACTCATGAATCCGCTCTCCGCCTGCACTGAATCTTCATCCCAATCGACGGCACCGCTCATCCCAAATCCGGTAATCACGGCAACCACCGATGGCCCCTCGACATCGGCTACCGATGCGCCACCGATCACAATGTCTGACGAACCGACAAGACTTTCGAACGAGTCATTGACCAGCCGTTTGCCGTAGTCCAGGAAGGCATCACCGCCCCCGTTAGATTCACCCCAGCGGTACTCCGTGCTTCGGTCGCCAATTCGTCTAACATCCCAACCTAAATCCACGAATTGTTTTGCCGCTGCAGCAACGGCAACAGAACCCGCGACTTCCAACACCCGACGACCCGGGGATCGTTGCGATTTGCTGCGACGCGACCACGGTGGCTTCACCTCGATTGCCTTGAATTGTGTCCAATTGCGTTGGCGGTCATCGACTCGACTCAAAAGTCCGCGCTCGATGGCCAGGGATGGATCAGGGTCCGGCTTTATCCCGAAACGAAGTTTCTTTTGTCCGATGACCCCGTCTTGGATCAACTTGTTAATAGCCGTTTCTTCGAGCCCCGCTATGTCCCTCAAAATTTCTTCGTTATGTTCTCCAATGGCGCTAGTCGTCCACGGCGAGTCGACACCACCACCCCAAACCGGGCCCGACGTCACTTGTGTCCCCGCGACCGCAAAACAGCCCCGACGCCACCGCTCGATATCGTGCACAACGTCCGCTACGTCAGCGATATCGATTTCGACGCTCGCACCTGGGACGGGTCGACTCGCACCCATTGAGCGCTCAGCAACTACCGTGCCAATATGCGTGACACCCGTTTCATAGAGCGAAACGTCCACGTGACGAGGTCCCGGTCGTTCCACCCGGTCGTTCAACGCCCCAAGCACGGCAACCAAGAGATACAAACCACAGACATGATCCGCATACGTGATTGTTCCGGGTCTCCCCGGCGTGCTCGAACCCGGCTCTCCCATCATACTGTTCTGGCCGGACATCGCTTCTGCACCAGGCCCAAATAACGGTCTATCTTTCCAAGGACCCGTCGTCCCGAACCCGGTCACCGAACAATAGATGAGGTTGTCGTTTAGTTCCTTGATCTGGTCATAATCGATTTGGAAGCGGCGCATGACCCGCGGCGTGAAGTTGTGTGCGACGACGTCGACATTCGAGGCAATGGCGCGGAAAACATCGCGACCCTCCTTTTTCGAAAGGTCCAACCCGACGCTTTTCTTATTCCGCAAATAGTGCACATCTTGTAGCAGTCCGACACTTCGAGCATGAGATTGAATGCGAATCACCTCCGCGCCAAGATCGGCAAGATGCCGAGTCGCAAACGGAAGCGCGGCAGCCTGTTCCATCGAAAGAACTCGTATACCTGTCAGTGGTTTCACGTCACCAATCGAACCCGATTCAGTTTCTAATCGACATGTTATTTTCGTTCGTCTAATTATCCCAGTGGACTATCCGCCAAAGATTCCTAACTTGTTATCGTCTTTTCACCTAACGTCCATTCTCAAGATTCTGGCTCCTCGGCCGATGATTCGGAGGTGAATGGGTACGCCCTAACATCAATACAAAACGTTACCACTCTGAACTAACCAGGCGTAGCCTCGGTGACTCTTGATCGCGCCCAATCAATCTTGGGCACTTTTTTTATAATGATCCGAATCGCTATACATTAGGACACTCCATGAAATACCTACACACGATGGTGCGCGTTACCGATATAGACGCCTCACTAGATTTTTACTGCAACAAACTCGGCCTGGAAGAACTACGGCGAATAGATAACGAGGCCGGGCGGTTCACACTTGTATTTCTTGCAGCACCCGGCGATCCGGAAGCTCAGGTCGAATTGACCCATAACTGGGATCCGGATCCGCAGCCGTTAGGCGGTGGTCGCAACTTTGGTCATCTCGCCTACAGCGTCGAAAATATCTACGCCACGTGCCAGCGTTTGGTAGACGGAGGGGTAACAATCAACCGTCCTCCCCGAGACGGTTACATGGCGTTCGTCCGTTCGCCCGACAATGTCTCGGTTGAGATTCTTCAGCAAGGCCAACCGCTTGCTCAAGAGGATCCATGGAAGTCGATGCCTAATACGGGCGAATGGTAACGCCTTATCGCGAGATGAGAACACGCTGCAATCCACGGCCCTTACCTTAAAGAGCTTCGTGACCGCCCCCATCGAAACGGGTTAGCTCTGTTATTCTGTCGTCCCAATTGTCGTTTCGCGGTCGCAGCTTATGTCGTTGTCGTTAGGGGTCCACATCGGACAACAAAATCTGTCGATGGACGAGCTCCGTAAATTATGGCGCAGACTTGATTCCGCAGGTGTCGATTGGATTTCTGTCTGGGACCACCTCTACGAGGCACCTTATCAAGGTGGCACTGAGTCACATTTCGAAGCGCTAGCGACCCTGGCCACCCTGGCCGCCGACACTCAGCAAGCCCGAATTGGCTGCCTCGTATTTTGTATTGGCTATCGGAACCCCGCTTTGCTAGCTAAGGCTGCAACGACCCTCGACCATATTAGCGGAGGACGTTTTGAGCTCGGTCTAGGTGCGGGTTGGCACATTTGGGAAGCGGTGGCCCATGGCTATCCGTTCCCCGACATTGGGACGCGCCTAGATATGCTTGAAGAGGGTGTCGAAATCATCCACCAAATGTTGACGCAAGAAACTGCAAGTTACTCGGGTAAACATTATCAAGTCGACGACGTGAGTTGTTTCCCGCGACCCCAACAATCGAAACTTCCCATATGGATTGGAGGCAGAGGCGAAAAACGCACACTCGAACTCGTTGCTCGTTATGCCGATGGCTGGAATGCTGCCTATGTCGGCCCGGACGAATTTACACACTTGAATGAAGTGCTAGAAACGTGGTGTTCAACGCACGACAGAAATCCCGCAGAGATCAAGCGCGGAGTCAACGTCGCGTTTGCAATGGGCATCGATCAATCGAGCCTCGCCGTCCAACAAAAAGCATTGCAGGATTCTTGGGGAAAAGCCGCCGAAAACATACGCGAGGGCGCGCTTTTGTGTACGCCCGATGCGGCGTCCGATCGCATTCTCGAATACGTCGAGAGCGGAGCCGACGAAATCAACATCGCGTTGCGAGCTCCCTGGGATGACGCAGCTCTTGAGGTATATCTCGAAGAGGTTATCCCTAAGGTTAGAAAATTCGCGGGGTAGCGGTCGTTTTCGTCATAACGGCTTGTAACACCTGATCCCTATGGGTCGTCGATTAACTCGGAAAATGCAATTAGACGTTTGGCTTCTTCGTAATGAAGTTTCTCGATCAGCTGCCCGTTCAAAACAGCAACGCCCTTTCCTTCGGATACCGTCGCGGTCCATATTTTCGTTATCTGTCTCGCACGATCAAGCACCGACTCCTCTATTCCGAATACCCGATTTGCAGTTTCAAGCTGAGAGGGATGAATGAGGCACTTTCCATCGAACCCTAAGGTACGCCCCTGCTCACATATCCTCTCGAAAGCCTCAGCGTTCTCTAGGTCGAGGTGCACTCCGTCGAGAACGTCTCGGTGCTCCGACCGCGCCGCGTTTACACATCTTGAAAGCGCGTAAAGCACACTGTCGCGACTGTCGTTGTGCCTGGCTCGCAAGTCGGCGACTAGATCGCTGGTACCCATGACCAAAACGTCGACGGGTGATTGGGCGATCTCTTCTACGTTGATAACTCCGCGTGGCGTTTCGATCATGGCCCAAATATCCTGTCGCCGACCGGACGCAGCATTGAGACGCTTGCGTAACTCAACAACCTCCTCTGCTCGCTCCACCTTCGGGAAAAGAAGCGCGTTGGCGGGCGATGCTGCCAACGCGTCGATGTCATCGTCGCACCAACGTGTTCCGGATCCATTACAGCGAACCACAAGCTCCAGATTACCGTAACCGCCTTGCTCTAAGACTTTTCGGACAAGTTCTCGCGCGCTAATTTTTGAGTCGGCCGCAACGGCATCTTCCAGATCGAAAATAACGACGTCACAAGCCAAAGAGCGCGCTTTCGCCATCGCACGTTCATTGATACCCGGCATGAACAATGCCGAACGACGGGGTCTCATCAGTAGAGCCTCGGCAGCGTGCCCATCACCGAGCAAGCTGGTCTTAACACAAAATTCTCCCCCATTAGAATGAACCGCAATTCACGATATTCTGTCTCTTATACACATCTCCGAGCCCACGAGACCGAGGCTGATAGCGGATGCC
>CAXDSX010000032.1:0-16253 GCA_963992075.1 uncultured Pseudomonadales bacterium
CCTCTCTATTCGTCGGCAGCGTCAGATGTGTATAAGAGACAGAGACCTCCCTAACTTGTCGTTTGCAGGCCAGCAAGAAACGTACCTAAACGTGAACGGTCACGACGACTTGCTGGTCGCGGTGAAAAATTGCTGGGCATCCTTGTGGACAACTCGAGCGCTCAGCTACCGCCACGAAATGGACGTCGATCAAGGTGGCGTCGCGATGGCCGTCATCATCCAAGCAATGGTGCCGGCGGACGTGTCCGGCATCCTGTTCACCGCCAACCCAGCCACTGGCGAACAAAACCAAGCAATCGTCAATTGTAGTTATGGTCTGGGCGAAGCGGTTGTCGGGGGGCAGGTGACGCCCGACACGTTCGTACTCGACAAGGCAAGTCTCAAACTAAAAGAAACCGTTCTTGGAAGCAAAGAGCGAATGATCGTCTCGCAGAGCACCCAAGGTACCTACGTGCAGCAAGTACCCAGGGAACAAAGAGATACCTCGTCTTTGTCCGAAAACTCCCTCAAGGATCTCGTCGCTCTTGCGAAGGAAGTTGAACAATGCTTCGTCGGCCAGCCCCAGGATATCGAGTGGGCAATTTACGAGGGGGAAATATGGCTACTGCAGTCCCGACCCATCACGCATTTACCGGAGCCACCACCTAAGGACGTGACTTGGCCCGTGATTCCAGGCGCACAACTATTGAAACGCCAAGTCGCGGAAAATATGCCCGACCCTCTATCCCCGCTCTTTGAAGATCTGTATTTAAGAGCGATCTTCGATACGCAAAACTGGCCCGATGGCTGGGAATGGAATGGCCGACTGACCAAGAACTGGATGAAGAATTTTGTCGTCACCACCGTCAATGGATACGCCTATCAGCCCATCTACCACGACAGTGGCAAAGACTGGGAAAAGTTCATGGTTCAACACCGTGAGCAACAAGTTGAGTTACCGTGGTACAAGAGCCTGAGACGTGCATTTTCCATGCAAAGTTTCTTTATCGAGGACATGAAAGGCGGGCCGCTGCATCGGCTCTACCTCCTAGCACGAACGTTTCGCGTGTTCAGAAAATACCCGGCACTCGTGACCTGGGAAAAACAACAGCTTCCCGACTATCTTGCACGTATCAAGCGTTGGCGCGAACGCGATCACGCGACATTAACCAGCGAGAACTTACTCGCGGGGATCAAGTCGTTAACGCGCACGGAAGCTCGGTATTGGCACGCACTCAGAAGCGTCATTGGTACAGCCAAGCAAACGGACGGTCGATTCCACACCTTCCTGGAAAAAAACGCACCCAACGAAGGTCTCATTAGCGGTTCGTTCCTTTCTGGGTTCGCCTCGAAGACGTTGGACGCCGAAACAGAATTACGGCGCATCGTCGAGCGTATACGAACCAACCGCGCCCTGTACGAGCTCACTATCATCACGCCCACAGCCCGGCTATTGAGAACGCTTAAACAGCACCCCGAGGGAAGGCGCGTTCGCGAGGCAATCGACAAGTATCTCGATCGGTACGGGCGACAGGTGTTCAATCTCGACTTCGTCGAACCGACCCTGGCCGAAGTACCGTCGCCGTTCATTGAACGATTGAAAGCACTCGTCGTCGATCCCGGTTTCGATCTCGCCACCCGTCAAAAAGACGTGACACGCGATCGAAGATCCAAATGGCGTCACGCCATGAAGTTCTTTAGAGGGACCCACCGTATTGAATTTCTGCGTCATTACTGGACTGCACGCGTTAACTACCCCGCAAGGGAAGAAGCACTCTTTTACATGGGGCTTGCCTGGTCTACGTTGAGACCGTTGGCATTGGAACTCGGTAGCCGCCTCTGCGACATTGGCGTGCTAAATCAACCCGACGACGTCTTCTACCTTACGAGCGGCGAGCTATCGGCAGCAATAAAAGCCAAGGCCAATTCCTCGACATCGCCGGAACTCAAAGACCTCTCCAACAAACGGCGCAAACTTCGCCGCCAACGTTTTCGAATGAACCAACCAAGTGCGATCCCCCCGTTAAAAACCGATAAGAGCGCGTATGCAACGATCAGGCAAAACGAGGACGGAAAAAACGGTCTGCGAGGCTTCGCCGTGTCACCCGGTAGGGCGACTGGAATCGCGAGTGTGATCATGTCGCCCGACGACTTCGACCAGATGCTACCGGGCTCTATACTGGTATGCCCACTCACGACACCCGCCTGGACGCAGCTCTTTCCTCACGCGACGGGCCTGGTAACTGACATCGGTAGCATCCTCGCACACGGATCCATCGTCGCACGCGAATACGGTATACCCGCCGTCCTCGGCGTTGGCGACGCGACGCAACGACTTATCCATGGACAGCGCATCACCGTTAACGGCGACAAAGGTGTCGTGACGATCGAATGATCTTGCCGTATCCGAAGCCATACCATTTGAATGCAATGGGCGTCCATTTCGATTGTTCCAAGCCGTCTAAGGACGACCGATGATTCAACCAAATTCCGAGCGACAGGATCACGTCATGGCATGGTTACCCCTTTCAAGAGGAGATTTCGACCAACGATGAAAAAGTTTTCCATTCTTGTCCCCGTCCTTCTAGCAATGGCGACCAACGCCCAGATCGATCGTCCGAACGTGGTGCTTTTGATGGCAGACGACATGGGATGGGCGCAAACCGGATACTACGGTTATCCCCTCATGAAAACGCCGAATCTCGACGACATGGCTCGTAATGGACTGCGGATGGACCGATTCTACGCCGGCGCCCCCAGTTGCACACCGACTAGGGCATCAGTGCTCACGGGTCGTACCAATGACCGTACCGGAGCGTTTCGCGTTGGACACTCGATCAACAAGCAGGAAAAGATGCTCTCCACAGCGTTTCGCGAGGCGGGCTATGCAACCGCCCATTTTGGAAAGTGGCACCTGAATCAGACTCGAGCAAATGGACATCCGCTTCCCGCCGACGACCCTCACAATCCTGGCGAACTGGGGTTTGACTATTGGCTCAGCGCGACCGGCGGGTTCGATCTAGGCGAATTCGAACTGAGTCGCAACGGCACTCGCGAGCTGTTTCAGGGTGATGGCTCGGAAGTCATCGTCGCCGAGGCAGTAAAGTACATCGGCAAACAGGTGGAGCAGAATAAGCCGGTATTCGTCGTCATCTGGTACTCCGCGCCCCATGGACCCTGGACGGCCTCTGAGGAGGATATCCAGCCGTTTTTGGGCAAGGTGGATCGAACCTCAGCAAACATGATGGGTGAGATTGTTGCAATCGATCGGTCCATCGGTCACCTAAGGCAGAGCCTTAAGGAAATGGGCGTGGCAGACAATACGCTCGTCTGGTTCACCAGTGATAATGGTGGCACGGCCAATGTCGATGCACTTTCCCGTGGAGAAGGTGAGGACAGAGAAATAATCTATCCATCAAACTGTAGCGATGAAATTGATCCGAACCTCACAAGCCTGGAGGCTAGGACGCTGCACGGTTGCTATAGGGGAGTGGACCCGGATAGCACGGGACATTTGCGAGGATTCAAGAAAGATTTTTACGAGGGAGGACTTCGGGAACCGACCATTGTGGAATGGCCCGCAGGTGTAGAACCACGGGTATCCAACTTCCCATCGGGTACCGTTGATATGTTCCCGACACTGATCGACGTTGCGGGTCTCAATCCAGACTCCATCAACGCGGTGCATGATGGTATCTCTCTCGCCGAAGTGTTTAAGAGAGAACCTGCGCGACGAGATGAGCCGATGGGATTTAGGGCAAGTGGTGGCTGGATGTGGCTGGATAACGACTGGAAAATCGTCAAGAACTCCGATTACACCGGCGGAGATAATAAGAACCCGTACGAGCTATACAATGTGATTGGTGACCCGAGTGAGCAGCAGAACCTGATCGACTTATATCCGGATATCGCCACTCGACTGCACGAGCAATTCAAACAATGGAGTCTTTCGGTCAGTCGTAGCGCTTTAGGCGCTGACTATCCGGAAGGCAGGGTTCTTCCCACAGGGCGTGGACCTGATCCCGTCATTGACGAGCGCAGGGCCGTGCGGATAAAGGAATGGACCGAAGAAGTGCGTGCCGCAGCAGCGATTGAGTAATGTGAAATGCGTCGGTCGACAAAAGTATGGCAGGCAGCGACTATCCGGAAGGTATCGTTCTGCCCCCAGGTCGCAAGCCCGTCGAGTCGGACCCATTGACGCCTGCCGAGCAAGCCCAGAAGGACGAAGCGATGCGTCAGTTCCAACAATAGCTGCAAGCGAAACACTCAGAATAAAAGGGGCACGATAGGCGATGTCCGATTTCAAGGTCGTACGCGGGTTGTCCGTTTTTGTGCTCGCGCTAACACTTTCCAGCCAGTCATCTTTCGCTGAACAAAATCCTACTTCTCGGACCAATATCCTGTGGATCTCCATCGACGACCAGTCACCCTGGTACGGCACCTATGGCGACGCTCGGGTCAAAACCCCCAACATCGACGCATTGGCAGCGCAGGGTGTGGTGTTTGAGCGCGCCTACGCTCCGTCACCCGTGTGTAGCCCAACCCGCTCGGCGATCATTACCGGCACTTACAGTATTCGAACAGGTACACACGATCACCGCTCCGGCCGCGTATCGGGCTACCAGATTCGCTTACCGGCGGGCGTAACGACTGTTCCCCAGATATTCCGCAAGGCGGGTTACACCACCTATAACGGCGGAAAGGACGATTTCAACTTCGCCTACGATCGTTCGGATCTCTATTCGATCGTGGAGGGTTTCAGTTTCGAACGCAATCAGTACACCCAGGCGTCCAACACGTTTCCAAAACGGTCGATCACCAGCGTCAAGCACAAAGCGACCGTGACGAAGCCCGAACTCGCCAAGGCTAAAAGCACATTGGGAACAGGCGACCAAAGCTGGAAGGGACCGGCCGGCGGCGGCGATTGGCGCGATGTACCTGGCGGATCTTCATTTTTCGGCCAGATGTCCGTGGCGGGAGGCAAAGGTGTCAAGAACTTGGAGTCGCAGTTACGCCTCCTTGGTTACACGCCCGTTAAACCTGCCGACGTGCGCGTGCCGGCCCAATACCCGGACATACCCCAGGTACGCCGACATCTCGCAGACCACTACAACAGTGTGTTGCGCACCGACTATCAGGTGGGGCAAACCGTCTCGCGTCTGAAAGCGGACGGTCTGTGGAAAAACACGGTTATTTTCCTCTACTCCGATCACGGCTCAGACCTGCCCCGAAGCAAAGAGTTCACTTATGCAGAAGGCTTGCACGTTCCTTTGATTGTCGTTGCTCCGGGCATGTCGGAGGTGGTGAAACCCGGTTCAAGACGAAGTGACCTCGTCAACCTCATCGATATCGCCGCGACCTCGCTCGCCTTGTCCAATCTCAGCGTTCCCGACTACATGGATTCGAAAAACCTGTTCGCGCAAAATTATTCCCGCGACTATGTCTTCTCATCCGCCGACCGCATGTCGAATGTCATAGATCGAGTTCGTTCAGTCATGGGTGAGCGCTATCACTACATTCGCAACTTCATGATCGACCGGCCGCTGATGAATTGGGGACACCGTGAAATGATCTCATTGGCCGATCCCGAGGAAAGCAGCTTTCTCATGATTCGTCGGCTTGCCGAACAGGGCAAACTGACCTTTGCCCAGGCTTCACCCTACGGTCCTCGTGTTCCCGAAGAACTGTACGATCTTCAAAACGACCCTGACGAGGTGGTGAACCTCGCCCAAGATCCCGTTCATGCGGAACAACTCGACGCAATGCGCCGCCAACTCGAAAATTGGATTGTGGACACAGATGACAAGGGTCAGTACCCACGCTCCAAAGCAGCCTGGACGGAAATTACCGAACGGTTTCCTTCGTCCTGGTTGCGTAGTCCCGAATTCCAGTGAGCGATCTCAAACTCCTTCAAGGTTATGCAGATCGGTCCAGCGGAAACGATCCACCCAGCATGAGTTTCCGCGCGATGCTTCAGCTCGCGCTTCGCACCTGGCCTTATTTCCGACCGATGCTCAAACACTTGATGGTTCTGGGCGGGTTGATGCTGTCGGGCATCGTCGCAGGCATACCCGCCGCATTTGTGGGTACTGACCTCTTCTACAACAAAGTACTAATCGGCGAAAAACTGCAGCCCCTGCAGGCGACGGTGTTGTTCGTTGGCGACGAATATGTCACCAACGAGGCAAGACAACTGGGCAGCACGCCATCAAACGTAACCGACGATAGCCACTTGAATTTTCCATCTCGAGTCGCTGACAGCGCTCATTCGCACACCGTCGCCCTATTAACCCAGGGACAACGGAAAACGGTTCGCAACCGATTGATTATTTGGGGCATCGTCGGCGGTTTGTTCGGCGCATTGTTCGGGGCCGGGTTCTGGTATTACAACGTATGGATCTGGCAAAGCGTTAATCAAAATCTGCGGGTGGCGATGGTTGAACGCGCCGAATCGTTATCGTTGAGTTATCACGACAACGCGCGCGTCGGAGATGCCATTTTTCGTGTTTATCAAGACAGCGCCATGATCGTTAATTTGATTCAAAGCGGCATCTATACCCCCATCAGTGCCACTCTGAGCCTACTTTTGGGGCTTTTCGTGGTCGCCATGTTCGACCCATGGTTTACGCTCATGGTCGTCGTGGTTGCATTTCCCGTTGCCTGGCTAAGCATCGTCTCCACTCCAAGGATACGGCGTAGAGTCCTCGCGAACCGAATTGCTAACAGTGACCTGACCTCCCGTGCGCAGGAGGTCTTCGCAGCCGTCAAGGTCGTCAAGGCGAATCGAGCGGAGTCGCGCGTATTTGATCGATTTTCTGCTGATTCGATACGCGCACTAGATGCTGCATATTTTCTCCGCCTCGACATGGCCCTGATTACCTTGGTCGTCGGGCTACTGGCTGGCAGTACATTGATCCTTTCGGAATACATCATGGTTTCGTGGATCATCGACCAAAGGGACACCTTTCTAGGGGCGCTGGTCGCCTCGCTCATCGGCTTTGCGGTGTGGAACTACGGGGCGTATCGAATCGCAATGGGACAAGTAGGAGGCTTCGCATTCGGCATGCGTGGACTGCTGGGCATCTGGATGCGCATGCAAGATTTATTTCTGGCTTTGGAGCGCGCATTCTTCCTCCTAGACATCGAGCCCGAGGTAGACGATCCCGAGAATCCACTACCCTTTCCAATTCGGGTAGCTCACGTGCGCTGGCGCAACGTTGTGTTCGGTTACAACCCGGATCAACCTATATTGCGCGGAGTCGATCTTGAAGCCGGCGCCGGTACTATCACGGCCATTGTCGGCGCTACCGGCTCAGGCAAATCAACGCTGATGTCACTCCTGCTACGTCTTTACGACCCCGACTCCGGTCGGATTGAAGTCAACGACGTTGACCTTAAGGAGTTGGCCGTCGACGACGTTCGCCGACATGCCTCCATTGCCTTACAAAAAAACGTGCTGTTCGCCAATACCATCGCGAACAACATCGGCTTCGGCAACCCAACCGCGGAACCGGCCGCTATCGAGACCGCCGCAACAATCGCCTGCGCACACGACTTTATCGAAGCACAATCAAAAGGTTACAACACCGAACTCGGCGAACGAGGCGCTAAACTTTCGGCCGGCCAACGGCAACGATTGTCTATTGCCAGGGCCGTTTTACGCGACGCACCCATTCTCATCCTGGACGAACCCACAGCCTCCCTAGATGCTCAAACCGAACAACGCGTACTTGCCAACCTAGCAACCTGGGGTACTGACAAGGTTATTTTCCTCATTACCCACCGACTCTCGACCATCCGCAATGCCAATCAGATCGCGTTTCTTGAAGACGGGCGCATCGTCGAGACCGGTAGTCACGACGAGCTGACGAGACTGGAAAATGGTCGGTACCGCGCGTTCGTCGAGACTGAAACGGTAGAGACATCGCCGTGACGATAGCAACGAATGAACCAACCTCCCTGCTGAAGGAGGTGCTAGGCAAGAACCAATTCGACGACCGCGTCGACACCCAAGCCGACATTAAAACGACCGAAGCCCTGCGGCTCATTGGACGTTGCACCATGCTGCTAGCCGAAGCTAAGTGGCTATTCAGCCTGAAGTTCCTGTTGCAACTAGGGCTAGTGTTCCCCGCTCTGTTGTTGCCCTGGATGGCGAAGATCGTGATCGACAACGTCATCTTGCAACGACCTCTCGGCGAAACCAGCGTCGCGTATCCGCCGTTCATGAATCCGATACTCAACCTGATTGAGGGACTCGATCCCATGGGCATCATGCTGGCGTTAACCAGTGTCTACGCCGTTATGCTCTTCACCATAGGCAGTCGGATGGGCGGTACGGGGGCAGGGCTTCTGCAAGGCCAGGACGCGGCGACGCAAGCCGAAAACACCATCAGTGCTGGCTATAGTGCGGGCGGCGGCATCTGGGGTATCGCCGAGTTCATGGTGCACGTCCGTATGACTCAGTCCATCACCAACCGTGTACGTTCGCGCCTATTTCACCGACTTACGCACTTACCAATGACCGTACTCGACGACCAACGCATAGGCGATAGCGTCTTTCGAGTGCTCTATGATGCGCCCGAAGCGCCGGACCTCGCGTACCGAGTCACCTTGACTCCTTTTTTCATGGGCCTCGGCGCTTTGATCAGCCTCTACATTCTTCAGTATTCCTACGGCGCGGTTGCGCCAGAGCTCATTTGGATCGCTTGGTTCGCCGTCCCTGCAGCATTCGTGACCACGTTTCCCTTTTCTGGCGCACTCAGACGTACCAATCAAAATAAACGCGCCGCCGGTTCGGCCGCCACCAATGCGATGGAAGAATCCATCACTCAGGTCGGTGCAGTCCAGAGTCTCGGAGCTTCATTGCAAGCGTCCGACCGTTTTGCTTCCTCCAGCAATCAGACGTTCCTCCGCGAACGCTATGCGATCGCAGTGATTATCGTTGCGGCATCGATCGCGGGCGGCGTTTTCGGCGCAGCAGCCATTTACGTCACCATACTGGTGTCCGACCAGATCATTGAAAATACGATGACCCCTGGCGATTTCGCCGTGTTGTTAGGCATCTATTACCAAATCGCTAGTGCTGCCGGCTATTACGGTCAGATATGGATCAAACTTCAAGAAACGCTGGCCGCAGTACGCCGGGTATTCTTTTTCCTCGACTATCGCTCGGAAGAAGACCGGCCCGACGGCAAGCGATTAGACAATGTCCAAGAGAGTGTCGTGCTGGACGATGTCAGCTTCGACTACCCCGACGGCAAACGGGCTCTCGACGGCATCAGCGTTGAACTCCCCATCAACAAACTCGTCGCGATTGTGGGCCCCACGGGGGCCGGTAAGACCACCTTGGCCTATCTGATTCCTGCGTTAGTCGCACCGACGTCGGGCCGCGTCTTGATCGACGGCATCGACATGCGCGAAATTAACGTCGACAGTCTGAGGCGCCACGTCACCTACGTATTCCAAGAGCACGTACTCCTTTCCGATACGATCCGCGAAAACCTCCTGATGGCGAACCCGCTAGCAACAGATTCAGACTTGCATGAAGCGCTCGAAACGGCCGGTTGCAAAGAATTTATCGACAACCTACCTGAAGGAATCGATACGGTACTCGGACGCTCCGGCGATACATTATCGGTAGGCCAACAGCAGCGGCTGTCGATCGCGCGAGGCCTCGTTCGAGATGCCAGGATCTTGATTCTCGACGAACCGACAGCGGCGCTCGACCCGCAAACCGAGCGGCACCTCGTCCACGCTCTAGAAGACGCAGCCAAAGACCGTCTCGTCGTCGTCATCGCTCATCGTCTGTCAACCATTCGTCAAGCCGATCTCATCATCTTTCTCGAGGACGGAAAAATCGTCGATAGCGGTTCCGAAGCCGAATTAATGGCTAAATCGGACGGACCTTATCGAGCCTTTGTCGAGCTCCAACAAAACTAGGTTTCTGCCCGAGTCGACGGTCGGGCTTTCGTTTCAAAAAATCACCGATTGCGGCGGAGCGTTCCAACACTCACAAGCCTTGCTAATAATGGGTGAATTCCTATGCGACAATTGGATATTCGTCACGCGGACGTTTAGTGTGCAGACTTGGTGTAATTGGCTGGCTTTAGCGGGGTATCACATGGGTGGTTCGAGAGGTTTTCGTGATTCGGTTTTACCAATATTCATAGCGTTTTTAGCGCTCCCTTTGGGAGCTGCGGATGACGAGTACATGGAAGAGGTCATCGTCACGGGCGCGCGTGGCGAGGTCAACGTCATGGATCGTCCGATGACTGTATCTGGCTTCAACGACGCCATGATCGAACAACTGGGGATGCAGACGATCAACGATCTTGAAGTCTTGGTCCCCGGCCTCCAGGTCGGCAACCGTAGCCAGGGTGCCGGCAAGATGGAAAACGACCACTTTTACATGCGCGGGATTGGATCGGAGCGCTCCATCAACTTTTTCAGCGACACCTCCGTCGCGGTCTACATCGATGGGGTCTGGACAGACCAAACCTACGGTACCGACGGTTTTTTTGACGTCGAACGCGTTGAAGTGGCTCGGGGCCCACAAGGCACCACGGGAGGTCGAGCTGCAATGAGCGGTGCCATCAACTTTCATACCCGAAAACCCACGGACGAGTTCGATATTCGGGTTGACGCGGAATTAACCGACGTTGCCACCAACCGAGTCAACTTGGCATTCGGAGGCCCGATCGGTGATAACGGGTTCAGTTATCGACTGGCGGCGCAAAGATTCTCTGGAGACGGTTACATCGAAAATCTTGGCGCCGGGCCCGATGCTGGTGAACCGGATCGAACCCGATTCGCCCCGTCGCTGAGGTGGAAAAACGATCGATGGGACATCGTCGCTCGATACTCTAATCAGAAGGACACCGGAACCCCACATTCGTCCCTACCTCTTGGAGGTCGGAACACGCAAGACGAATTCATGATGAACACCGCGACCGGCCAATGTTTAACGTATACCGATCCGGTATCAGGCGCGGAAATCTGTCAGAGGAATCCATTCTATGGGGTCCCGGCAGCGCCTGCTGTTGCCGGTTGTTCCAACATCAACACCGATGGATCGCGTGACGAGATGGACATCATCTGTAACCCGGACGAACTTCGTTGGGAAATCTCCAGCAATACGCAATCGATGGAGGATAGCAGCGCTGAAAATTATTCGATCGATGTGTCGTACATCATCAACGATAGTTACCAGGTCAATTACAGGTTCGGCTCGCACGACGTATCAACGCGCACCATCAACGACTCCGACCAATTGAACCAACAGGGCGGCGGCGTTTGTCTTGCGGGGCACCCGAAAGTATTACCCATCGTAGCCATTGGCGGCTGGGTCCAGCTTGAAGACGGGAGTTGGACACAACCACTTTCCCCCGTGCTGGATGCGGACGGCAACCCTGTCCCAACTCAACTCCAAGCTGGTCAATCGAGTCGCTATTGCTCGCTGGACGGTGGCGGCGTTAGCGCATTCACGGACACCGCGCTCGACGCGATTTTCACGTCGGATCAAACGAGTCACGAGATCACGTTAGTTTCGACGTTGGATGGGCCTTTTAACTTCACCGTTGGCTTTACAACGATGGACGGCGACGAACCCAACGTATACTCCGGCCGAGATAACAGCAGTTACGAAGGCGATTGGTTGTACACCGATACTACGGCCGCATGTAACGCTGCCCTAGAGTCTCTTTATGGAACCGGCGGCAGCCTGAGTGGCGGCAACAGCTGGTTGCTTCGCGATCTTTACACCGATCCAGCTGCCATGGCTCAAACGGGCGGCGGCGGAAATTTATACGCTTGTCCTGGTTCTTCAGAGCTCGTGGGCTTTTCCGATACCGGCAGAGCGACATTTTTGTCTAACCCGGACGGCGAAAGCTGGGCCTTTTACGGCAACATGGAATACGAATCGAAGGGAGTCTATTTCAACGCTGATTACGTAGTGAATGACGAGTGGAGCGTATTCGCTGGAATTAGACGCGACTCGGATGATAAAGGCCGTACTGAGTCGTCCTATGCCGATCTCATTGGAATCCAGGCCGATGGCACGGCGTGCGGTGATCAGAATTGGGAAAACTGCTTCTCGATCGTCGGCATTGGCGTTCGTGATGGAAGTGTCGATAACTACGCAGGACGCGGAGATCTTAGCTGGAGTGCCACCACCTGGAACGTTGGTACCGAGTACCGACCCAACGAAGACGTGATGGTCTATGCCCGAATTTCCACCGGTTATCGCGCGGGCGGATCGTTGGGTTATGGCAATTCTCAAGCGCCCTGGCAGTTTGATGCCGAGGAAATGATCAACTACGAAGTTGGCGTCAAAGGGCTCTATTTTGATCGCACACTGCAGTTGCAGGCGACTTACTTCCTCCAAGATTTTGATAGTTATTGGGTATTTGCAAGCCGATTGAAGACGGAAGCCGAAAAACAGATGGAACCCTTTGCGAGCCCGCTTACCGGAGAGGTTAATCCTATCGGAGGAACTACGATCGGGGGCATAGAGCTCGACGCCACGTGGAGGATTAACGACTCGTTCACGTTACGCGGCTTCTACAACTACCTTAACTCGGACATCGGCGACTACGATGCGCTGTACCCCTATGCTATTCCTGGTCAAGCGGGAGGTTGGGTCGCGCTGCCATGGACCGATGCCGATGGCAATTCCCAAAACTCATGGATATTTGGATCGGCTGACCCTGTTCAGTACGGCGGCAACCAGCTGGTCAACCAACCTCAACATAAAGGCTCTCTGACCCTGGCATACGAGACTGAACTACCCGGTGACATGGGCAGCTTGGAGGTTTTGACCATCGCCAACTACCGTAGCGAGAAATTCGTCGAACCGCTGAACGTGGACGCCTATGCCATTGACCCGTACACGCGCTGGGATCTTCGCGCCAACTGGCGATCGCAAGATGCGAAATGGACGGTTACAGCCTACATCCAGAACCTACTGGACGAAGCGGCCCTCCAAATGTGGTCACCTCGTGAGGGTATTGGCTCGCCCTGGGGGACCATTGTGGAGCCAAGGCAAGTCGGGTTCCGGTTCAGTTGGCAGAACTGAATCGGTCGCTGCAACGCTGATTCGTTCCTTCGAAAGTCGCACCGTTTGAGTCTTGAACGGTGCGGTCTTTCGCGCTACGCGCGAACGCGCCGAGATTTCCCCGGCCGCACCATCGAAACCCGGGCAAATGAAGTTAGATCCTTGCCCGACGCAGATTACGACAGCGAGTGATCAATTAATCGTCTGATCAGTCCCTACTGGGCGAGACCCTCGCTATACCTCAAAACCGCAGTTTTGCCGGCCTTGAAGTCGCCGAAATGCTCAAGAGTACCGTCCGTCCACCGAACAGAAACGTTGTTCACCGAGGTTGCTTCGCCCAGTCCCAGGTGCACTCTTGGATCGTTGGACGCAAGGTAACTACCGGCCGGTTGAACATCTCGGGTAACGCGAATCGGTCCTAAGTCTGCCGACACCCTGGCCGCGTACGCGTCTCGATTATGCCGATCGAGGACCCGAAATCGAATCCAATTGCCCTGATGTGAGATTTGGTTCATCAATAAATTAGCCGGGCCGTCCCGATTCACGATCAGCAGATCGAGACCACCGTCGTTATTGACGTCGCCGACCGCCATACCCCGACTTGTGTAAACAAGAGGTGTTTGTGTACCTCCCTGAAACTGAACTTCTTTGAAGCGAAAATCGACCAATCCTCGTAACAGCACGTCGGGCTCGGCGTAGACCTGGTCGTTTAACGTTTCCCTCGAGAACCCAATGGCCCCGTTCGCTTCGTACAAATCGAGTCGCGAGTCGTTGTTGAAATCAACCAGCGCGACGCCAAATCGTGTGTACCTTTTTGTCGCCGCTGCGAGGCCAACGGACACGGTCGCGTCCTCAAAATAAGTCCCGTTGTTGCGAAAAAACGAATCGGTTTGAGTCGCCAGATTAACGACCAACAAGTCCGTGTCGCCGTCGTTGTCGTGATCAACGGCCGCCACACCCATGCCCGATTTGGGAACACCGTGTTCGTCGACCGCGCACCCAAGTATCAGTGCCTCGTCATCAAATCGTAGATCACCCCGGTTTAGCCATAACTGATTTTCGCCCATGTCGTTCGCCACAAAGACGTCGGTACGACCATCACTGTCGGCGTCAAGACCAACCACACCCAATCCATTACCAAAAGCGACGTCGAGGCCCGCTTGGTCCGACACGTCCGTGAAGGTGCCGTCTCCATTGTTCCGATAGAGACGATCGCGCGCCGGCGCGTTGTACGCGGTTGGCCAACAGTAATCGGCGAGCGACCATCCCGTCGCGGTACTAAAGCAGTCCTGTTCAATGGCGATACTCCAGTTGACGTAATTGACGACGAAGAGATCGAGATCACCGTCACTGTCGAGATCGAGAAACGCTGCCCCCGTACCCCAGCCTTCATCAGCAACCCCGGCGACTTCAGAAACGTCTTCAAATTCTCCATTGCCATTATTCTTGAGCAGCACATTCGGTCCGTAATTCGTAACGTAAAGATCAGCGTCCCCATCATTATCGTAATCACCTGACGCAACACCCATCCCATAGCCCTTGTCCACGCCCGCGCCAGAATCAATCCTTTCCTCAAAATACCCATCACCACGATTGATGAAGAGTTTGTTGCCAGGGCCAGCCTCCGAGAGGAGCTTTCCACCCTGCACGAGATAAGCATCAAGATCGCCATCGTTATCGATATCGACTAGCGCCACACCACCACCCATGATTTCTGGGAGGAGGTAGCGGTCTTCGTGCCCAGATTCGTAACGGAAGTTGATTCCACGTTGCACACTCTGGTCTTCGAACCACGGAACCGCTTCCCCATTCGTCCCGTTCATCGTCAATGCGGTACCGTCCGAACACCCGAGAATCCAAAGAAGAACGACAACCGCCGTAGTTCGATAAACGAATCGCATTAGTTAGACCCCTTTTCAAGACGCGCCACGTAACCAAGTGCTCGTGCCACGTCGCCATCATGGGTTCCGAGTGTTTTCGCCCTTTCAAGCGCAGCGCGCGCTTCGGCGAAACGGGTTTCCCTCGCGAGTGCAAGACCAAGATTGAGGTGCCCTAGGGTAAACGACGGATCCACGGTAATGGATTGGTTAAATCGGTAGATCGCTTTGTCCCAACGTTGCAACAACGCCTCCACATCGCCCGCGTAAAAAAAATTGTGGGGGTCGTTGGCACTGTTACCAAGAGCGTTTTCAAACGCCACCAGCGCATCTTCATACCTGCCTAGTTTCTGAAGCAGTAGCCCTTTTCGAGTGTACGGAAAAGCCACCGAAGGGTTCAGTTCAATCGCACGATCCAGATGTTGTAAGGCAATTTCGTGATCGCCACGGTTTTCATAGAAAGGCGCAATATTGGCATGCACCGTGTAATCAACCGATTCCCGTCTCAACGCACGGCGCAGGGTCAAAAATGCCTCCGTTATTTCGCCAGACTTCGCATACGCACTACTAAGTGTACTAATCACAACGGGGTTTCCGGGTTCTTCCTCGATAAGCGCTTCAAGAATCGTCAGCGCTTCTCCTAGTCGGTCGAGCTTAAGCAGCCGCTGTGAGCGAAGAATGCGCGCTTGAAAACCGACCTCGTACGCTTTTTTTTCTTCTTCCCATGCGTCGCTCCAACTGATGGGCTGGGTCGTCCTGCCTCGTGCCAATGCGATTCGTGCATCGTCAACTCGGCCCATCTCGCGATACGCCCTACCCAGCAACTGATAGATACTCGGGTAGCGCGCTTTTTGTATCAACGACTCCAGGATTGTGGCCGCCTCCTCTGGACGGTCTTGATGTAATCGTAATCGCGCGATCCCAGCGTCGGCCACAGCCTCCAGACCAAGCAATCGTGCTCGCTCAAAACCTTCCTCTGCTTGACCAGTCAACCCGACGTCGAGAGACCAGGTCGCCCGCCACATCCAGGCTGCCCCATACTCTGGCTCGATCTCAACCGTCCGATCCAACGCTGCTAAAGCCTGCTCGTGTACTCCTAGCTTGGCTAACATTAACGCTTGAAAATAAGGCCATCTGGCGTTCGTCGGCTCACGACTTTCGGCTTGAATGTAGCTCGTGTACGCGGCGTTCGGGAATCCATGTATCTCATACGCCATGCCGAGTTCACCTCGCCTCGACCCCGAACTCGGCTCATGACGAGCGTTATCAAGTAACCTGTCTCTTATACACATCTGACGCTGCCGACGAATAGAGAGGTGTAGATCTCGGTGGTCGCCGTATCATTA
>CAXDSX010000033.1:0-16223 GCA_963992075.1 uncultured Pseudomonadales bacterium
TTTTTTCAAGCAGAAGACGGCATACGAGCTCAGCCTCGGTCTCGTGGGCTCGGAGATGTGTATAAGAGACAGACCGTGGACCGAATACAACCGCAGAAATTCAGTTGAGTGAAGACGGCCGCTTCGTCTACGCTTCAAATCGAGGTCACAACTCGATAGTCACGATGGCCATAGACGATCGAGGCATACCTCGGGAACCCTCTTGGGTCTCCACCATTGGAGAACACCCGCGTTTCTTTTGCTTAGATCCGACCCAAAAGTGGCTCCTGGTTGCGAACCAACAATCAGACAATGTCACGGTTTATCCGGTTGTTGACGGTCGACCCACAGCGCCCGCCCAGACAGCGAGCGCGCCGACACCAACGTGTCTTCTATTTGTCTAACACCCCCGCCTTCTGAGAGCGTTTACTAGCGGACTACACACTAACGCTATAGATCCTTGCTGCGGTGTCGTGAAATAGATCGGACTTTTCTTGCGGCGAAAACCCCGCGGCGAGACGTTTAAACGAGTTCCACAGTACGTTGTACGAGCAGCTTGCCTTGTCCACGGGAAAATTACTTTCGAACATGCACCGATCTGCTCCGAATGCTTCGATCATATGGAAATAGTAGTCGCGCGTGGTTGATTCCAACGCTTCCGACGAGGCCGGTTTCGCTGCCTTATGGAACCCAAATCCGTTGATGGGCATCACCAATCCACCCAACTTGGCTACAACGTTTTCGCACCGTCCGAGCTCGGTCACTGCTTCTTTCCATGATGAAAAGATTTCATCGCGTTTACCCTGATAGGGACCGATGCCCAATGGACCGCCAAAATGATCAAACACGATGGGCTGTTCCGAGAACTCACGAGCAAGCGCAGTAAGCTCGTCAATCTGCGAGTGATACAACCAAGCGTCAAAGGTCAGATTGCGCTTTCCCAATTCCGAAAATCCTTCGCGAAAAGTTTTGTCCCCGAGAAGCTTCTCCGTCGGCGACGTATGAGAATTTCGAACATCTTCACTGGCATCCCAACCCGTGGCATGTCGAATGCCCCGAAACCGCTCGCTTGCGTCCATGTGCGCGTCCAAAACATCGCCAACGGCAGAACCTAGCGAGAGATCGGCAAACCCGACGATCGATGCACATGCCCTCGTTTCACCGTACAACCCACTAGCGCTCATCGCCGCGACGCCGTTAACAAACTCGGTCTCGCCGATTGGTTTAAAAGCTTCTGGTCCTCCGGCCCTGTACATCGCACCGCATTCCATAAACACGGTAGAAACCACGTTGTGTCCGCTATTGGTATCTTCGAGCAAGTCATCAAGTAGGTAACGACTTTCGGGATAGTCCCAAAGATGGTGGTGGGGATCGCAAATCGGCAGATCGGGCTCGAGCGTTTCCTCAATAACCTGATCTATCCATTCTTTTCGTTCCACAAATTGCTCCTACGAGTTAGCTCGAAAATCGATTAAGGAAAAGTGACCACGGATCGAATTGATTTACCTTCATGCATCAATTCAAAGGCTTGATTGATGTCTTCCAAAGGCATCGTATGAGTAATCAAATCGTCAATATTAATCTTGCCGTCCATGTACCAATCAACGATGCCGGGAACATCGGTCCTGCCACGCGCACCACCAAACGCCGTACCACGCCATACGCGTCCCGTCACCAATTGGAAAGGTCGCGTTGATATCTCCTTCCCTGAAGCCGCAACACCAATGATGACGCTTTCACCCCAACCCTTGTGGCAGCACTCGAGGGCCTGGCGCATGATGTCAACGTTACCGATGCACTCAAACGAATAATCCACACCGCCTTTGGTAAGCTCGACGATGGCCGCGACCACGTCGTCTACGTCCGTTGGATTAATGAAGTCGGTCATTCCGAATTTTTCCGCAAGGGGACGTTTATCGGCATTGATATCGACCCCGATAATCCGATCCGCGCCGACGATGCGCGCTCCCTGAATGACGTTCAGGCCTATACCTCCAAGCCCGAACACAGCGACGTTCGAGCCGGGTTCGACTTTGGCGGTATTCATCACGGCGCCGAGGCCCGTAGTTACACCACACCCGATGTAACAAACCTTGTCAAAGGGTGCATCTTTTCGGATTCGGGCAACTGCGATTTCGGGTAGCACCGTGTAGTTCGAAAAAGTTGACGTCCCCATGTAGTGGAACAGCTTTTCTCCTTCGCGCGAAAAACGTGACGTTCCATCAGGCATCAGTCCCTGGCCCTGCGTCTCACGAATGGCTCCACAAAGATTAGTTTTTCCCGATCGACAGAACTCACATTCCCTACATTCGGGGGTATACAGCGGGATTACATGGTCGCCCTTAACCACGCTTGTTACGCCGGATCCAGTATCGACCACCACGCCGGCTCCCTCGTGTCCCATAATCGAGGGGAACAATCCTTCAGGATCAGCTCCCGATAACGTGTAGGCGTCGGTGTGACAAATACCCGTCGCCTTAATTTCAACAAGCACCTCACCGGGTCCCGGCCCGTCAAGTTGCACCGTCTCGACCGACAACGGTTTTCCCGCTTCATTGGCCACCGCCGCACGTACGTCCATAGCTATCACTCCCACACCAACCGCCGTCGAGGCTACAATGCCGGCCCGCCATCGAGCAAGAACCGATGTCAGAGCAACCGATCGGGTGGACCCGTTACGTACCTATCTTTGGCGTACTTGGCAGTTATCGTCGGGACGACTTGAGCTATGACCTCGTCGCCGGACTCGTGGTCGGGATTGTTACCGTTCCTCAAGCCATTGCCTACGCATTCTTGGCCGGACTTCCACCGGAGACTGGTCTGTACGCCTGCCTTCTCCCCATGGTTTTGTACGCATTGCTGGGGTCGTCGCGGCAACTTGTGGTCGGACCCGTGGCAGTTGCCGCTCTTATGGTCGCAGACACGATCCGGAATCACGCCGGCCAATACGGCCATGACACCGTCGGAATAGCCGCCGTCCTGTGTGTGCAAGCAGGCCTCCTACTCTGGCTTTTGCGCATCTTTCAACTCGGTGGAATCGTCAACATCTTGAGCCGACCGGTGATCGGTGGATTTATTAATGGAGCCGTCATTCTCATCATCATTAGCCAAATTCCAGCACTCACGGGAATAACTGCATCCGCCTCATCAGGACCTCTAGCCGACGTCCTCTCGATGGCACAGCGGATGAGCGAAACTCACGCTTTAACACTCGTAATCGGGTTGGCATCACTGGTATTTCTTTGGTTATTTCCGCCCTTTGTCAAACGATTCTTATTGCGCGGGAAAAAGCCGCGCGACGACAGCGCCCTTACCCGCGTCGGACCGATATTCGTGGCGTTAGGAACCATTCTGGTGGTGTTGATCGCTGGGTTTGAGACGTCGTCAGTCGGCCACATACCAGCAGGGTTACCGTCGATCAAGGCACCCCCGTTCCGCTTAGATCTATGGATCGATCTAGCCCCGTCCGCAGCGTTGATCGCGATCGTTGCTTACGTCGAGAGCTTCTCGGTCGGTTCGGCATTAGCGAGCCGGCAGCGCAAACGAGTCAACAGCCATCAGGAACTCATCGCGCTTGGCGCCGCCAACTTGGGTGCCGCTTTCACCAGCGCCTATCCCGTCGCCGGCAGTTTTTCGCGCTCGAGCGTCAACTACGCCGCCGGAGGCCGCACACCCATAGCGAGCTTAGCTGCCGCGTTGGTTATCTTCATCGCACTCATGTGGCTTACGCCACTGTTTCAGTTTCTTCCCCACGCGGCGCTCGCCGCGATCGTTATCGTTTCCGTGGTCGGTTTAACGGAATTCAAAGACCTTAAAACTCACTGGCGTTTCTATCGACTAGACGTCATGACGCATATCGTGACCCTCGTCAGTGTTTTAGCATTTGGCATCGAGACGGGCCTCTTGACGGGTGTCTGCGTTTCGATACTGCTTTTCATCCGACGTTCTAGCCGTCCCCAAATCACCATCGTTGGGCGGCTAGGCGACTCCACTCACTTTCGAAATATCGAACGCTACGAGGCAGAAACCAGGTCGAAGGTCGTTGCCGTGCGCGTCGACGAAAGTCTTTATTTCGCCAACGCCAATCGCGTGGAAGATCGCATCTTGAAAATCGTCGAAACTACCGCTGAAGCACAGCACATCCTTCTTGTCTGTAGCTCCATCAATTTCATCGATACCTCGGGGCTCGAAATGCTGCGACGCGTCAATGAAAGCCTGCGGCTTGTATCGGTCAAGCTTCACCTTTCCGAAGTCAAAGGGCCCGTGATGGATCGGCTCGTCGAGACAGCATTTGCAAAGGAAATAAGCGGCCAATTGTTCTTCACCACGGACGAAGCCATGCAAATAATTGACCAGGAAACCGCTAGAGAAATCGTGAACCCTTGAGTGTGGACGCACCACACGACTCGTTGGTAGCCTCCAAACACAAGGAGGAGGACTGACTATGTATCCAGGGCACTGGGCAACGATATTTCCGGATAAACCTGCGGCTATCGATACTGCAGACGGGACCACGTTAACGTACCGAGAGTTGAACGACCGTTCCAACCGGTTAGCGCAACTGATGTGGGACCGCGGTTTGAGACGCGGCGATCATGTATCCGTCTTTATGGAAAACAATTTGGTCTATTTCGAAGCACTGTGGGCGGCTCTTCGATCCGGGCTCTATTTCACCTCGGTAAACCGTTACTTAACGACCGAGGAAGCTGGCTACATTGTCGATAACTCTGAATCGCAAGCACTAATCACGTCGATTGGGGTCGCGGAAGTCGCCGAAGATTTGCATGCGTACGCCCCTAATTGTGATACCTGGCTATGCGTCGGTGGTTCCCTAGAAGGCTACGAGGATTATGAAGACCGTATCAACGAGCATGCCGCTCAACCCTTAGAGCAAGAACCTGCGGGAACTTTCATGTTGTATAGCTCTGGCACCACAGGTCGGCCCAAAGGAGTCCTTCGTCCACTGCCGGAGGGTTTGATCTCCAGTGCTGACAATTTAGTTGGTGGCCTTCTCGGCGGTTTATGGCAGTTCGACGAAAACGTCGTATACCTCTCGCCAGCCCCGCTCTACCACTCCGCGCCACTTAGTTTTTCGTCGGGTACCCAAGCCCTGGGGGGCACGGTCGTCATGATGCATCGCTTTGATCCGATACAAGCGTTGCAAGCGATCGAGGATTACCAAGTTACCCACAGCCAGTGGGTCCCAACCATGTTTACCCGGATGCTCAAACTCCCCGAAGCAGATCGTTCAGGCTTTGACCTTTCTTCTCACAAAGTTGCCATTCATGCAGCCGCACCATGCCCACCCGATGTTAAACGGCAAATGTTCGACTGGTGGGGGCCTATTGTTTACGAATACTACGGTGGAACCGAATTAAATGGGTTTACGCATTGCGGTCCGGAAGAATGGCTAGCGCATCCAGGAACCGTCGGGCGATCGCTGCTGGGTACCATCCATATCTGTGACGAAGAAGGAACCGAACTCCCTCACGGTGAGCCCGGTATCGTGTATTTCGAAATGGAAAAGATGCCATTTGAATACCTCAAGGATGCTGAAAAGACTCGGGAAGCCCAACACCCTATGCACGCGAACTGGACCGCTCTCGGCGACGTGGGTTACGTCGATGAAGAAGGCTATCTATACCTCACCGACCGCGCGACTTTCATGATCATTTCCGGAGGGGTCAACATCTATCCACAAGAAATCGAAGATGCCATGATCATGCACGACAAAGTCGCTGACGTGGCGGTGATCGGCGTACCCAATGCCGAAATGGGTGAGGAGGTTAAGGCGATCGTTCAGCCAGCAGACGGCGTTCAGCCGGATGAAGATTTGGCAGAAGAATTACTCGGATACGCGAGAGAGAGAATTGCTCACTACAAATGCCCGAAAAGTGTGGACTTTCGAGATGAGTTACCCAGGTTACCCACCGGTAAGCTCTACAAGCGGTTGCTCAAAGACGAATACTGGGGCAAAACCGGTTCGCGGATCGTGTAAGCCAACAACGTCGTTTCGTGCACACGGAATCAATTAGGATCGATCCATGGATAAGATGAAACAAGACATTGTTCGTTTCGTGGATAGCCATGCGTCTGCGTTGTTGGAAGTCTCGCACGCGATTCATGCAAACCCCGAACTAGCATTCAAAGAGTACGCAGCGAACGCCACTCTAACCCGCGCTTTGGAAGACCACGAAGTGCAAGTGAACTCGAACGTTTACGGCCTCGAAACCGCGTTCGAAGCCGAACTGACTGGCAATGGCGGTCCGTCTATCGACATCCTGGCTGAATACGATGCCCTACCCGGTATTGGTCATGCCTGCGGACACAACATTATTGCAACCTCGGCGGTAGGCGCTTTCCTTGCACTCAAATCCATCGACGGGGCCTTGGGAGGCAGCGTTCGCGTGTTAGGAACTCCGGCAGAAGAGCGCGGCGGCGGTAAAGAAGTCATGGCGCGCAACGGGGCCTTTGACAAAACGGATGCTGCGATCATGATGCATCCCGCAGGTATCAACCTGGCCACGATGCCGTGCATCTGTGTCGCCGAAGTACGAGCGGTCTATCAGGGAAGATCGGCACACGCATCGGCCATGCCCCATCGTGGCGTCAACGCGCTCGACGGTTTACTGCTTGCATACCAAGCCATATCCAATTTACGCCAGCACATCCAACACACCGAACGCATCCACGGCATCATCACGGAAGGAGGTCAAGCTCCCAACATCGTCCCTGATCGAGCAACCGGTGAGTTTTACGTTCGCGCCGCCAATGCAAACGAACTTGAATCGTTGAAACCTCGGGTCCAAGCATGTTTTGAAGCCGGCGCGAGAGGTTCAGGCAGTGACGTCGAAATCGCCTGGGGCGACGTCGACTATCTCGACTTGAACACTAATTGGCCCTTGGCTGAATCTTTCCAGCGTAACGCTGAAGCGTTAGGCCGCGATTTCTTTCCCCACGAGAAGCTCGGCAGCTCCGGTGCTGGCAGCACCGACATGGGCAACGTGAGTCACCGCGTGCCCTCCATCCACCCCATGTTGGCCGCAGCACCGCCCAACGTCGTCATTCATAACCCCGAATTCGAAACGTGGGCGGGCTCTGAGATGGGCGACCAAGCCGCCTTAGATGGGGCAAAAGCTCTCGCCATGACGGCTCTCGATTTCTTGGATGACTCGGACCTGCAACAAGCTTCGCAAAAAGCGTTCGATGTATCGAAGGGGCTTACCTAAGGCTAAGGCAAACGCGTGCAGGATTTGTGGATCTTTGGTTACGGTTCATTGGTCTGGCGCCCCGACTTTCCGTTCCTAGAGGCGAAACCGGCGAATATCGGTCACTGGTCCCGACGTTTCTGGCAGGGTTCAAGCGACCACCGAGGAACTGAAAACCGCCCCGGTCGGGTACTGACCTTAATCGCTAGCGAGGGGACGCGATGCCACGGACTAGCATACCGTGTCACCCAAGAGGTACTGGCCCATCTCGATCATCGCGAAAAAAACGGTTACGAGCGACACGCTGTATCGATTCAATTACCGTCCAAGATGGTCCCTGGAATCGTTTACATTGCTGACCATCAAAACGCTGCCTTTCTCGGCGAAGCGCCGCTTGAAGTTATTGCCAACCAGATCTGTCATAGCAAGGGCCCTAGTGGCAGCAACGTCGACTACCTGACGAAATTGGCTACCGCATTGAAAGAACTTCGAATCGAAGACGACCATGTCTTCCAGCTAGATACGATGGTCCGCAATAAACTGGAACTGTATACCGCCTAACTGCTCCGAGTTCGCACTCGTTTTATCAGCCTATTCGAGAATCGAATCCCCAGATTCCATGACGACGTTGTTTTCGATATAGCCGATGTTTTCGATTTCAACACGGACCAGATCACCCACAACCAGCCACGGTGGTGGGTTCTGCGCCGCGGCTACTCCACTCGACGTACCCGTATAAATGACATCGCCGGGTTCAAGGGTAAAGGCTTGAGTTAGGTGCGCTATCTGATCAAAACAGTCAAACACCATGTGCTGCGTATTGGTGTCCTGACGTTTTTCACCGTTCACGTACGTCCGTAAGGCTAGGTCATGCGGGTCGCCAACCTCATCCGGAGTGACCATCCAGGGTCCAAACGGGGCATGCGTATCAAAGGATTTCCCTATTTGCATCGTCTGCGAGCGCCTCTGCCAATCGCGAACACTGACATCGTTACCGCAGCAATAGCCCGCAATCACTTCGTGCGCCCTGTCTCGCGGAACATGTTTCGCCCGTTTCCCAACGACGAACACGAGCTCTCCTTCGTAATCGAGTAAATCAGAGACACTGGGCTTATTGATGTCGCCATAGGGTCCGTTGGTTGCCGTGATTTGTTTGTTAAACCACATTTGTACTTTTGGCGTTTCGGCGCCGGTTTCTTCGATGTGGTCCGCGTAATTGAGTCCGATAGCTAGTATTTTTCCAGGATTGGCGACTGGCGCCCCAAGCTCGACATCGACGACGGCGAGCGCGTGTTCGCTGGCCGTTTGTGCCTTCCTAGCTATCTCCATCGCGGGGTCGCCCGCGACTATAAAATCTCGCATGTTGGTCGGAAGTTCCGGCGCCGCCTTCGTCAAATCGACAATCAACTCACCAACAACAACCCCAATGCGGGTTTCACCTCCATGTGTAAAGGTCGCAAGTTTCATCTTTAATCCCTATTCAAATTTGGTCGATCCGGAGCGACCAGTTCTCGCAATGCTTCCATGTCGTCGGACAACGGTTCGCCGTTAATCAGTCCGGCCGCCATTCGACTATAAGCGGGCGACGTCTGAACACCAAACCCACCAAATCCCGCTAACCAAAAAAATGACGGGGCTTGAGCGTCAAAGCCAATCACAGGGGCCCCGTCCACGACGATGGATCGGAGACCCGCCCACGTTCTCGCCGGGCGGTCAATGTCGATCGTGATGCTCCGGTTCAAACGATCCATACCTACCGCCACATCCCATTCATCAGGTTGAGCATCACAAGGTACCCAATCGGTTTCATCCGCTGGAGATACCATCAACATCGTCGCGTCAGGTTTAAAGTACAAGTCGCCACTCGCCAGATGAACCATTGGCCAGTTCGACGAGTCGACGCCTGGGTCAACGATTATTCCTGTGCGCCTCTTGGGTTGCAAGAATACTTGCCTCGCTCCAGCCAGCACGGCGATCTCTCCCGCCCATGCCCCTGCCGCATTCACCAACACGTCGCCAGTCAGCGTTCTGCCATTGTCGAGCACAATACGCCATCCCTCAGTCCCCCGACTCATTTCGACAACTCGTGCACGCGTTTCCACTGAGCCATTTCGTTCCAACAGGCGACGTCTATGGCCTTCCACAATATTATGGACATCCAGCCCGAGGCTGCGCTCGTCGCGGGCACCGCAAACAATTTCCTTATTTAAGATGGGAACTTCATCTCGAATCTCCCCGCCTGTCACCCGCTTGAGCCAGGGACAACGTAGTGACCACATGTCCAGAAAAGCGTCGACTTGATCCACTTCCTCAGTTTTCGCAACCAACACGTTGGCCAATGGTTGACTCAAACGATTGAACCCCTTCGGCGGTTCCACAAAAAACCGTTCACTTGACACGGACAAGCGATAGACAACGTCGTTGACAAACGGAATGACGAAGACGGCTGCCGAACGCCCGGTACTGTGGTAACCCGGTTGCAGCTCTGCTTCCAGTACGGTGACTTCGTTGTCGCGGGCAAGTTCGGATGCCAGTGAGACACCTGCAATGCCAGCACCGACAACCACGATGTGTTTTCGTTCCGTCACGTCAAGATTATGTTCAGGATCAACGTTGAAGGGAAAGCCAAACTAGCAATCCTTCAATTAACCAACGTCTAGAACTTTGACCAATCGTTCGTCCGTACCACCAATTCCATGGCGGCGTGAAACGAGTCATCACGACGTCACCGAGACGACAAAATCGCGTGCGTAGCCTGCCATCTCATCAAAGACGTCGTCTTGCCGTCGGCGAGTTCGTTTCAGGACGCCGTAGCCGTGATCGGCCGTTTCAAGCCATTCCAGTTTCGCCCCAACTGCTGTCACCGTCCGGCCCAACAATTCGGGCTCAGCAAGCGCATCACGCGTCCCCGACAAAAACAACATGGGCTGGCGAATCGCGGCGAGGTGTTCAGCCCGTGCAGTACTCGGCTTTCCTCGCGGATGAAGCGGAAACGAACAAAAGATCATTCCGACAACGTCCAATCCGTGATCAATGACCGCGTGGGAAGCCATGCGGCCTCCGAAACTGTGCCCTCCCAGGAACAACGGCAGTCGATAATTGGCGATCACGTATTCGACGGCCGCCTTTACCGTGGCGGTGGATACAGCTTGTGAATCGACGCGAGCGAGTCCATCTTCCTTGAAAGGGAAGTTGAAACGCATCGTAGCAATACCCATCCCCGAAAACGCCTCGGAAATGGCCTTCATGGTCCTATGGTGCATATCGCCGCCGGCGCCATGGCCGAACACCAGCGTCGCGATTGGCTCGGCTACTTCGCTATAGATCGCCCCGACGCGCCTATCCCCGACGCTAAGCGTGAGCCCAGTCAAAGGGACCTAGGGCAGTTCACTAACCGACTTGATGATCGTTCCTACCAGGCCATACTCCAAGGATTCTTCAACACTCATCCAGTAGTCGCGGTCGGTGTCCTGAGTAACTCGTTCCAGAGATTGTCCTGTTTGCTCGGCAATAATCTGGTTAATTCTTTCGCGTGTTTTGAGGATTTCTCGCGCCTGAATTTCGATGTCGGACGCATCCCCGCCCGTTCCGCCCGCGGGCTGGTGTATTAGGAATCGAGTATTCGGCAACGCAAATCGGTTCTCTCGTTCCGTCGCCAAATAAATGTGTGTTGCAATGCTCCCCACCCAACCCGTGCCCACCGTTCGCACGGTGGGTTCAACAAACCGGATCATGTCAAAAATTGTGTCGCCAGATTCCACGTGTCCCCCGGGAGAACCAATGTACAGGGTGATGGGTTCATCACTTTCGAAGGAAAGCGCCAAAAGTTTTTCGGCGGTTCGCTGAGCGACGTCTTTGTTGATTTCCCCGAAAATCGTCAACGTCCGACTCTTAAATAACGTGTTTTCGAGAAACGCGAATTTCTTCGCTGCTTCAGCGGCTTCTTCAACGTCGTCCAGGCCAAATGCGCTCATCACAAGCCTCCTTGAGGGGGACGCCATGTTACCGAATTTCCACAGGACAAGGTTATGCTTCTTCCCCATAGCAAGATGAAGGATGCCCAACATGCCTCTGCACCCGGAGTATGAATTGCTGCTGAAGCAAATGGCCGAAGTCGGCGGACCCGCGTTGTCGGAGATGCCGGTTGAACAGGGTCGAGAAATGTACCGAATGATGCAGCCAGAAAATCCAACGTTGGAAGTCGGAAGCGTTCAGGCTCAACAAATCCCTGGTGCTGCTGGTGACATTCCAATCCGAATTTACACGCCACATGGCGAAGGCCCTTCGCCCATCGTACTGATGTTTCATGGCGGTGGTTGGGTCATCGGGGATTTGGTAACGGCGGACGCACAAAGTCGAGAAGTGTGCCGTGGAGCAGACGCAATCGTGATCTCTGTCGATTACCGTCTGGCTCCCGAGCACAAATTCCCCGCCGCCGCGGACGATTGTTTTGCCGCATTGAAATGGGCTTACGCAAATGCCCAACACTTCGGCGGCGACTCAACGCGCCTTGCTGTTGCCGGCGACAGCGCCGGTGGCAACCTAGCGGCCGTCGTCGCACAAATGGCGAAAGAAGCTGGCCCCGACCTTCGATTCCAGCTGCTCGTCTACCCAGCCACGGACGGAAGCCGCTTCGATACGGAATCCTATATTGCCAACGCCGAAGGCTACATGTTGACGTTAGACTCGATGAGGTGGTTTTGGGACCACTACGCCGATACCAAACAACGCCTGGATCCACGCGCATCGCCACTTCTCGCCAAAGACCTCTCCGGTCTCCCTCCCGCAATGATCATGACCGCCGAGTACGATCCCCTGCGCGACGAAGGTGAAGCCTACGGCGCGCGACTTGCGAATGCCGGCGTGACCGTCGAAACCGTTCGATTCGACGGGTTCATTCACGGTTTTTTCGCCCAAACACAAACCGTTTCGGCAACACGACCAGCGATGCAAAAAGCCTGTGACGCTTTAAAGTCTGCTCTCAACTGATCTAAGGAATACGTGATGGATAAAGCGATTGTTCTCGGCGTCGGTCCCGTGGATGGACTCGGGGGCCAACTGGCGGTTCGATTTGCTGCGAGCGGCCACCACGTTTTTGTTGCCGGCCGTACCCAAGCATCACTTGACGAGTTATCAAGCGTCATCGAAGGAAATGGCGGTCAGGCGACCGCCGTCGTTACCGACGCAACCAACGAGTCGTCCGTCATCAACTTGCTTGAAACCGTTGACGCCGAAACGGGTGACCTGACGCTCGCGATCTACAATGCTGGTAACAATACCCCTGGCCGTATCATCGACATGGATGCTGATTACTTCGAGCGGAGTTGGCGTGTTCTCTGCTTTGGCGGATTCCTTTTTGGTCGAGAGACATTGCGGCGAATGCAGGACTCTGGCGGATCCCTTTTATTCACTGGTGCAAGTGCATCCATGCGGGGCCGCCCCGGCTTCGGCGCGTTTAATTCTGGCAAATCCGCACTCCGAATCCTCGCCCAAGCGATGGCAAAGGAATACGGGCCCGACGGCATACACGTCGGCCATGTGGTTGTCGACGGCCCGATCGGCGGCGAGAAAATTCGTTCAGCTTTCCCGGAATACGCCGAAAAACTCGGTGATGCTGGAATGATCAGTATCAGCGGTATCGTTGATGCTTTCGAATATCTCTACCAACAGCCCCGCAACGCATGGACTTTCGAAGTTGATGTAAGAACTTCGGTCGAAAAGTGGTAACTATAAAGGGAGACGGGAAGCGCTCCGGCGCTCCCCGTTTCCGTCGCCGACTACAATGGAACGCTCAATCGTCGATTCGTGCTTGAGCCGAACCTTTCGCGACTTCATTCCCTTCTTGGTTAACAGTCGATACGTCGATCTCAACAAGACCTTCACTAATGGCCGTCACGGTCGCGGTCGAATCTAGTGTGTCGCCCGGAAAGACCTGATTGGTGAAACGCACCCCAAATTCCGTCAAGCGTCCATCGCCAACGTAGTTGGTCAACATCCGGCCTGTCATGCCCATGGTCAGCATCCCGTGTGCAAAAACGCCGGGATAACCAGCGACCTGGGTCGTAAACAATTCGTCTGTATGCACTGGATTGTAATCACCCGAAGCCCCCGCATACATCACCACCTGGGTTCTTTTTAGGTCCTCCACTACGCGTTCCGTGTACGTATCACCGACCTTCAATTCACTCGCTTTTAATGCCATGAGTCCCCCCTACCCTTGGTCGACGGGTCGTTCGGTTCGAACCCCCGTACCTATCGCTGTGACCACCAATTCGCCATCCTGGTCACGGTATTCCGTGATCGATTCGCTGAACACTAATTTGCCCGACCGTTTTCCTTCCTTCTCCCAGCTTTTCCCCGGTTTGTTGGTCGCGGTTAGCACGTCACCTACTTTGGGATGCCGATGGTAGATGTACCTCTGCTCAGCGTGCAGACCGCCACCTCCACCGCCGGAGTCTCCACTTCCCTCGCCGTCGCCCTCTCGCGGTTTTACCCCAGTGGGCTTACCGCCCGACCCGAACCAACCGTCACCGCCAATCTTGGGCCGTAAGCCATAGTCAGGATCAAACTGCGCGCTGGCTTGAACGAATGTTGGCGGCGCAATGACACCTCCCGTTTCCGCTCCAGCGGCGTAGTCCTGGTCGTAATAAATTTGATTGCCATCCCCAATCGAGCGGGCAAACATCATGATGTGGCTCGCTTCGATGGGAAAACTTCCAACCGCCATACTTCCCCCTTGTTGAACTGATCTGAGCTAAAGACCTAACTTAGCAAAGCGAGATTGCGGAAGCGAACGACAACTGTCCCCATTGAGGCCGAAAATACAACCGCCCCGATTGGAACTTACCGCCCCTTAAACAACGGTTTCCGTTTTTACAGCAACGCTTCGATCCCTTCTTTCTTGTCCTCAGTCTGAACCAACGCGCCTTGCGCATACTTCTCGAGCATAAGGGCCGCAGCTGTACTAGCTTCCATGCCAAAATTTACCATCGCTTTCATCGTCCTAGGTACAAAGGGAGCGAATTCGGCCAAGTGTTGAGCCATGCGCCGGGCTTCGGGTAACAATTCGCTCTTTTCAACGATCCGCGTTATGAGCCCTACATTGAGGGCTCGTTCCGCATCAATCGGCTCGCCCATGAGCAACATATGCATTCCCCAACCCCTGCCGACAATGCGTGGTAGACGCGCGGTCGCCCCTCCACCTGGAATGATGCCAAGCTTCCCTTCTGGCGTGGCAAATTGAGAGTTAGGCGTGGCGATCCTGAGATCACAACCGAGCGCAACTTCAAGTCCCCCTCCCATGCAAATGCCATCGATCGCTGCAATCGCCGGCTTCGGCATCCGTTCTAATTGATCCGCGAGCCCTTGGACGATCGGCTCGAGTGCCTTGCTAAAGTCGCGATCAACGACTTCACCAAGATCAGATCCAGATGCGAAAGCGCGTCCGCCAGTGCCGGTGATCGTGAGTACACGCACGGATTCATCTTGCTCGGCCTCGCGTACGGCAGCTTGCAATTCATCCAACGTCGCGAGCGAGATCGCGTTGTGCTTCTCGGGTCGATTGATCGTCGCGAGCGCCATCGGACCATCAACTTCGTAGAGTATGTTGTCGTACGCCATTCGTGTTCCGAATCGTCGTTTCTTTAGTACTGTGCCGCTTGGACCTCGAAAACCTCTCGATCGAAAATCCGCACTAAGTCGTTGAGTCTTCGAGTCGATTGTACCAGCAAGCGCGCTACAGCCCTCCTAGGCCGCAGGCACCGTCAAGCGTGCATCCGTTCCGCCTGCATCGCTTTCGGATAGTTCGATTTGCCACCCATGCGCTTGGCAAAGCTGATCGACGATCGCAAGACCCAACCCACTTCCACCAGTATGACGGCTTCGTGAACCTTCAATGCGATAAAACGGTTGGAACACCTTGTCTCGATCTTGTGCTGGGATTCCTGGACCATTATCGATTACGTGGATATCGATATTCTCCCGAACGTCGACTCGAACTTCCGTTGTTCCTCCATGCTGCAACGCATTTACGAGAAGATTGTTAAATACCCGCTCAAGAGCTCCAAGCGCCGTATTCACGATCACTTCGTCATCACCTTCCCATGTTAACGGGATTGTCTTGTCCACCGCATTTACCACCGATCCGAGAAACTCTCGTAGCTCGATTTGGACGCTCGCTTCCTGGGTTCCTTTGGCAAACCTAAGTGCATCCTCGATGAGTTCGTCCATCGCACCAAGATTGCGGTCAAGCCGGTCAACCAGTTCCTTATCCACGCCGTCCGGTAGTAGCTCGAGTGCGAAACGCATTCGGGCGAGCGGCGTTCTTAGGTCATGCGACACGCCCGCTAACAACGTGGTTCGGTTCGCCATAAGCGACATAATCTCATGGGCCATATTGTTGAAACTGGCTGCCAACGAAACCAGCTCTCTCGGCCCTTCTTCGGGCAGTGGAACAAACCCAGTCGCTCCGCGGAACGACTGCGCCGCTTTCGCGGCGCGATTGAGAGGATCTGCCACCCAGCGGACCATCAGAAATGAAGTCGCAAAAACAACGATGGTGCCGGCGACAAGAATTAACAACGCAACATAACCCGGTTGAACATTCCCACGTTGCGAAGTAAAACCAATCTGCGGGGCTAATCCGCTTTCTGTTGGAACATTCACCCACAAGAGATCATCTCCTGCCATCAAGACCACGGGCTCACCAACTCGCTCCTCAATCGCCTCCACAAGTATTTCGTAATATTCGTTACCCGGGAGTACCGCAGCTAGATCTCGGTTCTCACCACTGATCGTGAGGTCGTGATTGATCAGAAGTTCCAATTCAAAATGAGGACGCCTGTCGGGCAGAAGTTCGACCCAGGTTTGTGCCGAAAGAACGAGTAGACCAGCTTCGTCATTCGCCGCGCGTTTCGTAATGGGCGTAGTGCTGTCTCTTATACACATCTCCGAGCCAACGAGACCGAGGCTGATCTCCTATGCCGTCTTCTGCTTGAAAAAAAAAAAGGCGGGGCGGGGGGGGGGGGGGCGGGGGGG
>CAXDSX010000034.1:0-15857 GCA_963992075.1 uncultured Pseudomonadales bacterium
AATGATACGGCGACCACCGAGATCTACACCTCTCTATTCGTCGGCAGCGTCAGATGTGTATAAGAGACAGGTGCTTGCTAACGGTACCGTGGTTTCGTCGATGAACGAGATGATCAAAAACAACGCGGGATACGATCTAAAACAACTCTTCATTGGTACCGAGGGGAGTCTCGGCGTCGTGACACGGGCTGTCCTCAGATTGCGCGAACAGCCGCGAAGCCAGGAAACCCTGCTGGTCGCGGTCGATCAATTCGAGCAGCTACCGGAATTGCTCAAAATCATGGATGGAAAGTTAGGCGGAACACTGTCGGCATTCGAGGTGATGTGGAATGACTTTTACCGGTTGGTCACCACGCAACCCGCGCTGCAAAAGCCACCGCTTGCGCAAACGTACCCTTATTACGTGTTGATCGAAGCGATGGGGGGCGACTCGGAAACGGATCGGACGCGTTTGGAAGCGGCGCTGACCGAGGTATTTGAAGCAGGCCTGGTCCAGGACGCGGTATTGGCTGAGAATGAAGCACAGCGCCGTGAACTTTGGGCGATGCGCGATGACGTTGAACAAGTCAACCAGTTCGAACCGGTTTTTATCTACGATGTCAGTATGCGCATCTCAAAAATGCACGATTACGTTGACGAGGTGAACCGTCGTCTCGCTGCGTCGTTCGGCGAGTACCAAAATTTTACGTTCGGTCATATCGGAGACGGCAATATTCACTTTGCGATTTCTGCGGGTGCCGATACCGATGCCCATCATGACGTGAATTGCTGTGTCTACGAACCGCTGCGATCAATCCGTGGCTCGGTGTCTGCGGAACACGGGGTGGGATTGGAGAAAAAACGCTATTTGGATATTTCAAGAACGGATGAAGAAGTCCACTTGATGCGTTCGCTTAAATCGGCTCTGGATCCCAAGGGAATATTAAATCCCGGGAAAATATTTGACGTTCGTGCGGCCTGAACGCCCGCCATGGATCTCCACTTCAGCTCACTTTCCGACATTTGCCGTAAGACGAAAAGTGGTGAATTAACCGTCACCAAGGTCGTTGAGACAATGCTGCAACGCGTGGGAAACCTGGAACCGACGCTTGGCGCGTACGTGACCGTGACGGCCGATGCGGCCATCCAACGAGCTGAAGAGCTTGATATTCGTCAGCGCGAGGGCGAGCCACTTGGCGTTCTGCATGGTGCGACGATGGGCTTAAAGGATCTCTTGTGGACGCGAGGCGTACCGACGAGTGGCGGCATGCACATGCATCGCGACTGGCGCCCGGACGAAAATGCCAGCGTGGTTGATCGACTTGACGAAGCGGGGGCGGTTTCGCTCGGTAAGGTAAAGCTCACGGAAGGTGCATACGCAGAGCATCATCCCGAAGTGACGGCGCCGATGAATCCTTGGAATATCGAACACTGGACCGGTGTTTCCTCGTCGGGGTCAGGGGTGGCCGTCGCGGCGGGAATGGCACATGGGGCTATTGGAACGGATACCGGGGGTAGCATCCGTTTTCCTTCGGCCTGCTGTGGATTGGTGGGTTTAAAGCCAACCTACGGCAGAGTGAGTCGATACGGTGGGTTTGCGTTGGCCGATTCACTGGATCACTTTGGGCCTATGGCCCGATCGGTGGAAGATGTGGCACGTGTTCTCCAAGCGATTGCCGGGTTCGACCCAAACGATCCGACATCGCTTAAGGCCGACGTCCCTAATTTTCTGGCACCGGGCCCAGAGGATCTAACCGACGCAGTGATTGGGGTCGATTGGTCTTATTGCGAAGAAGGGGTCGAACCGTCCGTTCAGGAATCAACTCGGAGGGCCGTGGAGCATTGTCGTGACGCGGGGGCACGAATCATCGATATAACGTTGCCCGAACGGCAACAGCTTATCGATAGGTGGACGGTGACTTGCAGCGTTGAATGCGCCGTAGCCCACCGGTCAACTTATCCGTCCAGAGCCGACGAGTACGGGCCGTCGCTCCGTCAATTGCTTGAATACGGCACAGAGAAAGCGACGGCGCTTGAGTACGCTAGTCTTGAAAAGGCGCGTGAGCGATTTCGACGCGAATTGGACCACGTTTTCGCGTCGGTCAATTTGGTTCTGTCACCGTGCATGCCCATGGCTCCACCAAGGGTGGATTCGATGGGCCGGGATGCTGGAAGTGACGGAGATGCTGTGCCAATGCTAACGTTTACGGCGCCTTTCGATTATTCGGGCCACCCGACTCTGACGCTGCCGCTTGATCTTGATACGTTGGGAGTACCCCGGAGTTTTCAACTCATCGGGCCGCGCTTGGGTGAACGTCGGCTTATCGAGATCGGGTCAGTGATCGAGGCCACGATTGGCTTCGACCACCATCCGGACCTTGATTAATCGAACGTACAAACCCCCTGGTCGATCACGACGTCGCCGTCCTGGTTCGTGGTACGGAATAGCGCATTGCTTCCATCGACCCACATGGAGACCGTTAGCGTATCCCCCGGGATGACGGGCTTTGAGAAACGTGCGTTCATGGATCGAAACTTCGATGGGTCGTTGTCACATAACTCGCTTAAGAGCGCTCGACCCGTAAATCCGTAGGTGCAAAGTCCGTGTAAAATCGGTTTGTCGAACCCACCCATGGACGCGAACGAAGGATCCGAATGCAGCGGGTTGCGGTCGCCTGAAAGTCTGTACGTCAAAGCCTGATCCTCACGGGTAACGTAGGTCACCTGGTGAGTGGGCTCAGCGTCGGGGAATACGACTTTTTCTGAGGGTCCGCGGTCCCCTCCCCATCCGCCTTCACCCCGGCAAAACAGCATAGATCTCGTTTTAAGTAGGGGTTTCCCCGTTGCGACGCTAACGGCTTCGGATTCCGTTTCAATCACCGCGGCATTCCCTTTGTCCCAGATGGCCGCGATGCGACCGGTGCTTTCGATCTCGCCGTCGGGTGGAATCTCGTCGAGGAGTTCGATGCCTTGTTCGCCGTGCACCATCATCGTTGGATTAAAACTGCCAATCTTGTTCATGGGAGCGCCGCCGCCACCGATGATGACCGCAAAAGTAGGCAATACACGCTGCGAGGTGTTGCTCGTGTTCTCGGTGGTAAATTCGAGATCATCGGTGCCCGCTCCTATGCCAACGGCGTAGAGGAGGGCGTCTTTCGAATTCCAACTGCGTTTCACGGGGCCACCGGTTTCGCCGACGGCATCTGGATTAATGGGCATGGCGTTGTCTCCCTGTCGAGCCGGACATACTAACCTGAATTGTTGTATGGTCGAGGGTCGGGAGGAATCTATGTCACGAACAGTCCGAGGGAAGGTTGCCGTCGTCGGAATCGGCGAAACGCAGTACTACAAACGCGGCGAGGCGCCCGACGCAGAGTTCAAGCTTGCTTTAAAGGCAATTCTTGCTGCTTGCGAAGATGCTGGGATATCGCCAAAGCAAGTCGACGGCTTTGCATCGTTTTCGAACGACCGTAGCGACCCTTCACACTTAGCAGCAGCGCTGGGGGTCGACGATCTGAGATTTGCCAATATGCAGTGGGGTGGAGGCGGCGGCGGCGGCTCAGGCGCCATTGCCAATGCGGCCGCGGCCGTTGCGACGGGTATGGCCGAATGCGTCGTGGTGTTTCGGGCGTTGGCCCAGGGTCAATTTGGTCGATTTGGGCAAGGACCTCAGCGCGATGTGATTGCAGGAGATGGGGCTCATACGGTCCCCTTCGGATTGATGTCGCCGGCACAGAGTTTTGCAATGAAAGTGACCCGGTTTATGCACGATCACGGTGTCGAACAAAACGCGTTGAGAGCGATTTCCCTAGCGTCGTACCATCATGCGCAAAACAATCCTAGAGCGGTGATGCATGGTCGACCGTTGGATGAGGAAAAGTACGATAACTCGCGTTGGATCGTCGAACCCTTTCATTTGTTTGACTGTTGTTTAGAGAACGACGGGGCGGCCGCGATGGTACTGGTTGCTGCAGAGCGGGCTCGCGATTTCCCGCATAAACCAGCTTATATCCTGAGCGCTTTGTCAGGGTCTCATTACCGGGCCGGGGCGTCGGTCCACAACACACCGGATTACGCCACGTCCACGTTCAAGACCGTGGTGCCAAGGCTCTATGACATGGCTCAGGTCAAACCAGCCGACGTCGATGTTTTGCAGTGCTACGAAAACTTTACCGGTGGAGTGCTCATGAGCATGGTCGAACATCAATTTTGTGATCCGGATGGCTGCAACGAATTTTTTGTCAAAGACAACCTTGTTGCGCCTTCCGGAAAACTGCCGACCAATACCAGCGGAGGTAATCTGGCGGAATGTTACATGCACGGTCTGGGACTCAATATTGAGGCGGTTCGACAAATACGCGGTCAGTCGACGAATCAAGTGGACGATGCGGACGTTGCGCTGGTCGCTTCTGGACCGATGGTGACGCCGGTCAGTTCGTCGATTTTCGGCACGGAAGCTACGCTATGAGCTATTTGAATCCCGGATTACCGAAACCTGTTCCCGCGCCAGACGGGCTGGATACACCGTTTTGGGAAGGTGCGAGCCGTGATGTGCTGATGCTCCAACGATGTGGCGCATGTCAGGAGTTTCAGTGGGGTCCGGAATGGATATGTCATCGCTGTCACAGCGAAGATCTTGGCTTCGAAGAGGTGAGTCCCGTAGGCAACATTTACAGTTACGAGAGAGTATGGCATCCCGTCCATCCCGCGCTTAAAGAGCAGGGGCCCTACATTATTGTGTTGGTGGAACTACTGGAGTGCAGTAGCGTGCGGTTGGTTGGTAATTTGTTGGGTGACCCGGAACAACCGGTCGAGATCGGAACATCGGTGCGGGCTTCTTTTGAACATCATCGAGATGTCGAGCCGCCTTTTACACTCGTTCAGTGGGAAAAAATCTGAGGGATCTGGACTTCTGTTCGCCGTCAGCCTAGTTCGACGATGACGGGAGCGTGATCTGAGGCGGTTAGCGTTTCTTTTTTCTTTCGGTACTCACGATCGATCATGATCTTCCGCGTTCGGGCGCAAATACTTTGGTTGCCGAGAATGAAGTCGATCCTGAGTCCGTGCCCGCGGTGAAACGCGCCGCCCCGGTAGTCCCACCACGAGAACTGTTGTTCTTCGGGAAACTTATCTCTAAACAAGTCAGTCAAACCCAAGTCCAACATTGCTTGTAATCGACGACGTTCATCTTGGGTGTGGAACATGGTGCCTTCGGCCGATGCTCCCCGCCAACTGTCCATAGCGTCGGGTACGACATTGAAATCGCCACAAATAATGGCGTCATGGTTACTACGGTGGTGTGTGGCCCATAAATTAGCGAGATCGTCGAACCAACGTAATTTACGAGGGTAATCGGCGTGTGCAACGTCCTTTCCGTTTGGGCAATACACAGTTGTGAAATCAAGCCCGTCAATGTCGGCCGATATTAGACGGGCGCCGAAGTCATCTTGACCTGGGAGTCCGCGTTGGGTGAGCTCGAAGGGTCGTCGTGAAAGGATTGCAACGCCATTCCAACTTTTTTGACCATGTGTCGCCACTTGGTAACCGGCTTCGATGAACGGCTCGTGGGGGAAGTCTTCGTCGGTGACTTTAAGTTCTTGAAGCCCGACGACATCGGGTTGTCGGTCGTTGAGCCACATCAAAATGTACTCCAAACGAGCCCGTAGACCATTTACGTTCCAGGTGGCGATTCGCATTAAACGGTTACCGACGCAGTCGGGATACGAGGCCGACTGGTCGAATTCGGTTGGATTGCATGTCAGTGTTGAAACTCTAGTATTGCCCGGCCCGCAATCCGACCCTCCTCAAGCGCCGCGGTTGCTTCGTTAATGGCATCGATGGTGAAACGCTCGGTCACCATGGATTCCAAGTCGAGATCGCCCTTCTCGTGCCAATCGAGAAACGTCGGGAAGTCGCGGTCGGGAGAACAAGAGCCCCCGATGCTGCCGCGGAATTGCTTCTCTTGCACCAGGATTTCTATAGCGTTCAGCTCGACCGTGGTCGACGGGACACCGACGAGAACAGCGGTTCCTCCCTGACGAGCTCCAAAGTGTCCGCCACGACAAGCGGGGACGATTTGTTCCATGGTCTGTTTGAGGCCGATGCAGTCGAAAGCGAAATCGACCCCGGTCACCGGCTGATGGCTAAAGGATGTTTGTTCAGGCGTTCCCGTTAGTTCGTGAATTGCTGCGATTGCATCGACTTGGCTCGCGTTAACCTTATGGGTTGCGCCAAAGCGTGTCGCAAAGGCGAGTTTTTCGTCGTCAAGATCGACGGCAATAATGGGATTAGCGCCACGCATTTTGGCTCCCACGACCGCGGATAAGCCAACGCCACCGACGCCGAAAATCGCTACGCTGTCGCCGTTTTGAACGTTGGCAGTGTTGATGACCGCCCCTGCACCCGTCATGACGGCACAGCCGATGATGGCGGTCACGTCTTTGTTGATCGAGGGATCTGCTTTGACCACGAACTGCTGATCGGCAATGGTGTGATCTGCCCACGTGAAGACATTCTGAGAAACAGCTTGTCCACCATGGACGTCAAGGATTGCAGCAGCAGGCGTCGTATCAGCATTTCCGGCGTCGCGAGGGACCCAGGTCACCAACACCATGTCGCCTTCGTCAACGTGCGTCACGTCGTTTCCTTTTCCGATAACGATCCCTGTTGATTCGTGACCGAGGAGCGTAGGACTCTTGCGGGGACGATGCATCTGATGAAGTTGAGAGTGACAAACGCCTGAAGCGTATTGTTTCACCACGACTTGCGTCGGGCCCGGGTCGGGTAAGACCACTTCCTGGATCTGCAGGGGTGCGGTTTCTTCGGGTAGAACCACTACTCGCGCGTGCGTTGGCATACCGATTTCCTCAAGAAAACGTCTAGAAAGACCGATTGAGTGTGACCTTGCCGCATATTGTTTGGCAAGGGTTGGGCCTGCTTAAGTCAGGTCGAAAGCTAGCGCTTCGAAGCCAGAGTTTTGCATCGCCTCCACAACGTCGGTCGCACCGTCCGGACACAAAGCGATAACGCTGCCGCCGCCCCCACCGCCAGTGAGCTTAGCCCCGACGGCTCCGCAACTGCGGGCGATGTGGATGAGTTCTTCAAGTTCTGGTGTTGATACTTGAAGGGCATTGAGATAGCCCTGACAGAGGTTCATGAGTTCGCCAAGCTCCTGATAAGCCCCGTCTCTTAGTGCCTCGGTGCCGGCGCGGGTCAGGTCACCGATCTGATCAAATATGCGCTCGTAGCGCTCGGGTTGGCGTTCCCACGCTCGGCGTACTTGCGCGACCGTCGTGGCCGTCAAACTTTCTTTACCCGAGATACCGACGGCGATGGAAACGCTTCGAGCGGGTCGGACCTCTTGAAACGATGGGACTCCAGTGTTTTCGAACATAAGAGTGGAACCGTAAGTTGCAATGGTGTTGTCCACGCCAGACGGTGTACCGTGCGCAGCTTTTTCACATTCGAACGCCAGTTCGTTGACCCGTTCGTTACTGAGATCAAGTTTGAAGTGATCGGAAAGCGCTCTTATCACAGCGACGGCGAGCGCGGATGACCCGCCGAGGCCCATGGCTCGAGGCACGTTGGGGAAAGCTTCGATAGTGAGTGATCGAGATGCCAAATCCAATCGCTTTAACAGGAGCGCCAAGATTCCGGTCAGCCCCTGCGGGTTCTCTGTCATTGGTGGTACGCGCTGCTCGATTCCCCAACGAGGAATCAAAAGAACGGTATCTGCCGAGTCGACCACCCGGGCTTCACCCGCCAGTGGTATAGGCGCCGCGAGGGCAGGTCGACCGTACACAACCGCGTGCTCACCCAGGAGGATGATTTTTCCGCTCGCGTAACTTCGGGGTTCAGGGCCTTGGGCGACAGCAGTGTTACTTTGCACTCGTTTAAGGATTTCTTGGGCGTTCCAGACTTTGATGTCACCACTTTCAATGAGAGCATCGACCACAGTATCGAAGTGCTCTTCGGGCACCTCGGCCGTTGACGCAACACTGCGGGCGTGCAGTGTCATGTGGTTTTGCTGGATACCCGCGGTGGTCAGTGATCGAAGTGCAGCATAATTTTGGGCGAGTCCCACCGCACCCATGACGCCGGCGAGTTCGGCCGCATTTGGTGATCCCAGCAAGCGATGGTTGATTCGCACCGTTGGATTGGTTTCTAAAGACCCACCGACCGTCCCAACTTTCATCGGCATTTCGATTTCACCGACGAGATCGCCTTCATCGTTCTGATACCAACGCGTCAACGCTCGGTAGTGGCCATCGCGAGCAGCGTACGCGTGCGCTGCGGCCTCAATTGCCCGGAAATCGTTACCCGTGGCGATGGCGACGGCGTCGACACCGTTCATAATGCCTTTGTTGTGAGTTGTGGCTCGGTAGGGGTCCACTCGGGCTAGGTCGTTGGCGAGGATGATCCCTTCTCGAACCTGTTCTCCAGAAAACCCCCTGACCTCTAGATTCTGGATGGGGATCCTTGCGCGGACGCTGACGAGTGCTCGATCAGTCAAGTTGGAAAGTATGCGCAGAAAGACCTTCCCACCAGAAATCGTTTCGATCAGAGACGCAACTCCTTCGCACATACCGTTAACCACGTTAGCGCCCATGGCATCTCGGGTATCGACCAACAAATGCAGAACAAGCATCTGTCGGCCGTCTTCTGGAGCCTCGTGCAAAAATACCTCGATGTCTTTGGCTCCACCGCCGCGTCCGAGCATCTTGGGGTGCAAACTGTTGGCCAAGTTGAGGATTTCTTCCGAACGGTCTAGCAGTTCTTGTCGACGTCTTTCAGGGTCATCGAGATTGACGACTTGAACCTGGCCGATAAGGATGGGGTCTGTCGTGCTGGCTTCAAATCCACCGGATAATCGAGCGGTACGAGCGGCACCCGAAAGTCCAGCCACGATCGATGGTTCTTCGACGGACAAAGGCACGACGTAGTCCTTGCCGTTGACCAGAAAGTTGAGGCCAAGGCCAACGGGCAGTCCGAGCACGCCGATCACGTTTTCGATCATCTTGTCGGCGATGTGAAGCTTAAGCGTGTGGTCGCTTGTTTCGAGGGCGCGAAGATCGCTATCGGTGATAAGCCCCCGTTGATGTAGGGCGCGAACGCGTTCTTTAACTCCGAGTTTGAAGAAGTTGGGGATTCTGGAGCTACTATCCTGTTCGGACTTGGACGCCATCGTCTGTAATCTCTAGCTGTATTACGTTTAGACCCTTTTCTTCAACGCCGCGTTTGAACCTCGTTAACGCTTGGTCGTCGGTACTAAAGGCAACGCCCATGTCGCCGCCCCCAGCCCCGCAGGGTTTATAGAGTACGCCATGCCTTTCGGCAAGCCCCATCGCGGTTTTGTGACCAGGACCGAAAATACCGATCTGGGCTTCCTGGTCCAACTGAACGAATGCTTGGATGTAGTCTTCCATGCGAGACATGAAGGCGCTCGCATTCAGTGATGCTTCTGCAACTCCGTTGGCTGCGGCGATTAGTTTGACCAAACTCGGTGGGGACGTTTCCCCGCGCCATTTGTTGAACCGATCGATCATGTGAGGGGTTTGTGTACTCTCCCCCGAAAAAACGAAGCCGTAGTGGACGCTCGGGTCGATGCCATGTGTTTTTGCTTGGCCGTTCTGAAACAGGGTAATGCCACCGTGGTGTGCGGCTGCGATATCAAGGCCGCTACCGATGTTGTGCTGCAAGTTTCGATGGACTGCGTACAGTTTTTCAATATCCGTTTCTTGTCCCTCTAGTGCCGCAAGGGCATGGCCCAGTGCCACCGTCACGGCGGCGCTCGATCCGATCCCAAGTTTCTCTTTGCCAAGGTAGAAGAGTGACGAATCGATGGTCACCGCCGCGTGACGAGGTAGGACATTGGTTTTCGCTAGGCGTGCGATGAAGCATGCAGGGTCTGCGTCGGGCAAGTCGTTGAAGAGCTCGTCAACCGTGTGGATAGACTCGAAAAAATAGCCTTCGCTCTTGAATGACCAGTCGCCTTCGTTTCGTCTTTGTACCGAGCATAAGACTCGTCGATCGACAGCAGCGACCACGGCCTTTGCACCGGCCAGTACGGCATATTCGCCGGATAAAACGAGTTTGCCAGGAGCGCTGGCCTCGACGCGGTCAATCGACATAAGCGCCTGGACCAAGCCCACACACCAGGGTCCTCAACACACCGGGTACCCGAGCTAACCGCTCGACGACGACGTCGGCGACCGTATTTTGGCATATGGCTTTTACCTGCGGTCCGGCGTCCACCGTGAAGAATACAGGTACCCCCGTATTCTGCAGTTCGCGCACGGCGGAGATGGTCTCAAGCGTTGCACCATTCCAATAGAACAAAGGTGGATGCGACGACAACATCAGCGCGTACATTTTGAGGCAGCTGGATTCCGCAATGCGTGCGAGCCGTGAAAAATCCTGTTGGGAAACAGCCGATAGCCCCGCGTTATGATCCGACTTGGTTGACTCGGTCCAACCGGGGTAGTAAGGCGACGTTTCTTCGGAACGTCGCATACCCTCGGTGGAACCGACGTCCTTTGCTGTTTCCGATGTGATGGCAACGACGACTTTCAAGGCCCATGCCTCCATGGGCAGGACGCTTCGCGCGCACCAATCCCCATTGGTTTCTTCCAGGCTAACGAAACCCCCAAAAATCGACCGTGCGGCCGATCCCGAACCTCTCCGAGCCCATACGGAGCGCTCGGAAGGGCTCATTTGGAGTCCAAACGCGGCGTCGATAGCGGTCAGGAGTCCGGCGAATCCTGATGCCGACGACGCTAGTCCGGCATTGGTAGGGAAGTTGTTGGACGACTCGATCAATAGCGGAGGCAGAGGATGGGCGGCACGCAGCACCACGAGGAAATCCTCAATCTTTTTGTCCGACACCAAGGCACCGTTGATCTCAATGCGATCACGTTCTGACTCGCGCACGGACGTCCGCGTAGCAAGGGTATCGAGTGTCACGGACAGTGAGGGTGTTGCTGGAATATTGTGGCTACCGGCTTGCTTACCCCAATATTTGACCAGGGCAATATTTGGGTGCGCTAACGCCGTCGCTTGGTTCACAAATAGTCGGGGGCCGGAGTGAAAGTAAAGCCCTCTTGCTCGAGCAGTTCTGCGACCTCAATGGTGATCAGATCACCATACTCCGGTCCCGCAATTTGAATGCCAATCGGTAACCCTTGGTCGTTGAGACCGGTTGGAATAACGGTCGATGGGAGGTAAGAGCCGCACGTTAGTCCGGACCAAAACACCTGCAACCCATAGTCTTGTGGCGAGTTATCGACTTGGATTTTTCGTTCACGCATGGGTCGATGGTCATGGGGAAACGCGGCGGTTGCCATCACTGGCGTCAGAAGCACATCGTATTCGCTAAAGAAATCATGCCATGCCCAGCGTAGATGCGTTCGCTGTTCGTTTAATGCGTTCCACTCTCGAAATCGTGCGACTTGAGATCGTCTTACGCTGGCTTCGGTACTCTTATCGTCAGGATCGAGTGTGGCGACACTGTCTAAGGCCTGAGCGTACTGTTCGTCGGAAAGGCGAGCCGACATGGTGGCCTGTAGTAGGTTGCGATAGACGAAGTCCGCGTGTTGAGCGGTAAATTGGGGACGTGCGTCGAAATTGATCTGTGCACCTAGATCGGCGAGCGTTTGTGCAACAAGGTCGACGCGTTCGGACACCTCCTTTGCGACAGGTGCCATTTCGTCGTCGCGCCAAACGGCGATTTTCATGGATTTTGGCGGCTTTTCTAGGTGCGGCAAATTGAGTGATTGGCCCCTTGCCGCGATCTCGTCTGGCCCTCCCATGGTGAGGATTGCCGTTTTCAGGTCGGTGGCAGAACGTGCGAGTGGTCCGATGACGGAAATATCGGAGGGACTCAACACACCCGGCATGGCGTGACCTCGGGGAGGCAACAGCCCCCAAGTGGGTTTATGGCCAAATACTCCGCAATAGTGGGCCGGATTTCGAATTGATCCACCAATATCCGAACCCGTTTCCAGACCGGTCAGGCCTGCGGCTAGCGCGGCGGCGGAACCGCCCGATGAGCCGCCGGGACCTCGAGTTCTATCCCAGGGATTGTTCGTTGTACCGTAGATCTCGTTGTAGCTTTGAAAATCGGCGAGTCGGATAGGAACGTTTGTTTTGCCAAAAATGATGGCCCCCGCCATCCTCAATCGTTGGATTGGAAGGGCGTCTGATTCGACCACGTTATCTTTCATTTCGGGGATGCCCCAGGTCGAAGGCGTTCCGGCGACACCGTAAGATTCTTTGACCGTCATGGGGACGCCGTGCAAAGCGCCTAGTTGATCGGAGCCTTCAGCGATCTCCTGGTCTGCTTTTTTCGCGGCCGCAACGGCTTCGTCGCGACGTTGGACTACGATGGCATTCAAGTCACCGTTGTAGCGGTCGATACGCTCGAAATAAAGACGAAGTAACTCTTCGCTGGAAATTTCCCGGGACTGGATTTTAGCCGCTAACTGAGTGGCAGAAAGGAACGCGAGTTCTGACATTGGAGCCCCCTGTTGGAACGTGCGACTTTGACGGGCGGCCAACATTTAATCAAGGATAGCTGCGCGCTGAGGAGTTTCGTGCTTGGTGTATTGAGGAGCGACTATGGAATAATCGCGCGATGGCAGAGGGCCGCGAAAATTCCCACGCGATGGTGGTGTCGACGGACGACATCTCCGAATATCTACGATTCGCACAATCGTTGGTACGACGGGTCGGCAAAGAATTGCTTTCGCGCTTCCGAACCGATCTATCGGTCGATAATAAATCCCTGGGTGATGGGTTTGATCCAGTGACGGACGTCGATAAAAAAATTGAGCGTCTGATGCGTGATGCAATTACTCGTCAATATCCAGCGCACGGGATTGTGGGCGAAGAGTATGACGATCAACCGGGTAATGGTCTGACTTGGATCATTGACCCGATTGATGGTACGCGGGCGTTCATGACGGGAATGTTGCATTGGGGCACATTGCTGGGGTTGTCCGAAGGTGCGACGCCAATTATCGGCACGATGTATCAGCCCTTCGCGGATGAATTGTTCTGGGGTACTTCAATGGAGGCCGGTTATTGGCACCAGAAAAAACAAACGCCCCTCCACACGCGTCAATGTACGGCGTTGGCTGATGCTGCGATGGGGACGACGGGTCCCGAATACTATCGCCAGAACGAGGAGCTCGAGGGTCTTAAACGATTGAGAGACCAAGTACTGTTTACTCGTTTTGGGGGGGATTGCTACGTGTTTGCGATGGTCGCCATGGGACAACTCGATATTGGTCTGGAAGCATCGCTCAAACCGTGTGACATCCAACCCATGATTCCGATCATTCAAGGGGCTGGCGGTGTGGTGACCACGTGGGACGGAGGCGATGCGACTCGAGGAGGAAAGGTCGTTGCGGCGGGGGATCCAGAACTCCATGCCGCAGCGCTCGAGTTGCTTCAGGCGAGCTGACATGAAGCCATCGAATTTGACGACGACGCGAGATGGAACCTAAATGACAGAAGATTCGCAGCAGATCCCGGGCACGCTGGAGAATGTCGGTTGGATCGTCGGTTGTTTAGTTATCGCCGCCTTGGTTGCGGTGGCGGGAAGTGATCAAGGTCAACGGTATGCGGGGCTGCCGTTATTCGCTCTTTGTGGATTGGTCTGTTTCGCGATTCAGTGGTTAGCGTTTATTCCAGCGTGGATCTTCCGCACGGAACGTTATTTTGATCTGATCGGCGGTCTGAGCTTTTTATCAGCTCTAGCCATTGCCGTGGGTCTGTCGACGCGCGTGGATACTCGATCATGGCTGGTTGTTTTGTTGGTAGGGGTTTGGGCGGTTCGACTGTCATCGTTCTTGTTTTTGCGGATTCGAAAAGCGGGGTTTGACCGACGTTTTGTGAATCTAAAACGTTCGTACTCTAGGTTCTTGATGACGTGGACATTGCAGGGGTTGTGGGTCTATTTAACCCTTGCGCCGACACTGGTGGTGTTAACGGGGACGGACCAAGTGCCGCTAGGTTATTTCGCGCTAGGGGGATTAGTACTGTGGGGCGTTGGGTTCTTCGTCGAAGTCATTTCAGATCGACAAAAGAGTGAATTTAATGCACAAGCGGAAAATCGGGGAACGTTTATACGGTCAGGGCTCTGGTCTGTATCGAGGCACCCCAATTACTTCGGTGAAATTTTGTTGTGGCTAGGTATCGGGATCATTGCGATACCGATACTCGAGGGGTGGCAATGGGCAACGTTAATTTCACCCCTATTTGTTTACGTTCAACTCACCAAGGTCAGTGGCATTCCCTTACTTGAAGGGCGCGAGCGCAAAAAGTGGGGAAACGATTCTGACTATCAAAACTACATCGCTCGAACACCGGCGCTGTGGCCGAAACGAACGAGCCGATCTAAGTAGTCGCAATCCTGTAGATGGACGTGTGTTTGATTTCCACCGCCACCTCGCCGTCCACAAGATAGGACAAATGCAAATCGACGAACTCGTGGCCTTTCTTTTTCCACTTTTCGACAGGCACCGTTCTAATTTCGACGGTGTCTCCGAGGTGCAGGATCTTTCGAAACGAAATCTCCGAACCGACATGCAGCCATGCCGGAAGTACGTAACGCCGGCTGAATGATTGGTTAGCCATGCTAAGAATCGCGTGAGGGTGCACTACTCCCTTCGCGTAAAGTGGCAACGTGTCATCCACTTCGAGTGCGTAGGCGTCGTTCTCGGCCTGGGTCGGTGCCCAATGCCACGATGGGAAGGCCTCGCCGATGTGTATGTCATCCCATTCGATTTCGGTGCGACCGCCGGATTCTTGGCCCGGCGCTGCAGTCGAAATTGGGTCGACGTCAGAGTCGTTCGGCGATGAAACCATCTCCGCGATGAGCAAGTCACCGCGTGCCGTGCAGCGCACTGTATGACGATCCCCATCCTGCTCGTGGACAATCGTAAGATGATCATTATGGTACGCGGGTTTCGCGAGCCGGATCGACATCCAGTAATCGTTTAGCCAAGATTCACCTAGCTGTTTCACGAGCGGATAGGTCAAGTGGCCAAACACCGCAACACCTGGAACCAAGGCACCGCTGAAGCCATATTGCTGGGCCTCCACGTCGCTGTGCATGCGGTTTTCGCTTTCTTCGGAAAAATTTCGGGCAATCGAGGTATAGGTACTCATATTTCCGGTCCCGAGCTTTGTGTACGAGCATAGGCCGAGCGTGAATCAATGCGCAAACGATCCGAATTGACTGGGGTGGAAGTCTCTCCGTGAGGCTAGGGCACTAAAATGGCTTTGCCGATGACGCGACGATTCATGAGATCGTCGAGCGCGGTCTGGGCGTCTTCGAAGGCGTACGCTTGAGGCTCCGGCGGCTTAATCGACCCGCCTTCGGCCATGGTCAGCAAAGTACGTAAATTATTCTCTTGTTCTTGGCTATGTGATCCGCTCCAGGCACCCCAATCGATACCAATGACGTTTCGATTACGAAGGAGGATCTGGTTGATGGGAAGTTGTGGGATCGAACCCGCGGCAAAACCAATGACAAGGTAGCGTCCCATGTAATCCAGAGCACGTAGGGCAGTGTCAGCTAGGTCGCCGCCGACCGGGTCCACCACCACATCGACACCGTTCCCTTTTGTGAGTTCGCGAGCGCGGACCTTCAGATCCTCGAGGCTGTAATTAATGCGGCCAAAGACCTCGCCGCAGCTTTGTAGTCTTTCGTCACTAGACGCAGCAGCTATAACCCTCGCCCCACGCGAATGCGCTAGATCAATGGCTGCCCGACCGATGCCGCCCGAAGCGCCAAGAACCAGTACCTGTCTCTTATACACATCTGACGCTGCCGACGAATAGAGAGGTGTAGATCTCGGTGGTCGCCGTATCAT
>CAXDSX010000035.1:0-15759 GCA_963992075.1 uncultured Pseudomonadales bacterium
ATTTCGATCTGGCTACCTACTTGAAGAGAAGGTCCAATAAGCGATGCGTACAGCGTATCGGCAAACGTTTGTTCGGAGGCGCTGTACTCGATTCCACCTAGGGTACGCATGTGTCGATCCAGCACGCTCGCGAGAACATCGTTTCTCAACACCGGGTAATTCCCATGCATGACTTCGTAGTTCATGCGAGTCCCTGTGCCGAGAGCTGCACCACGAGCAGCTGCGACGACTCGCTCAAACAATAACACCACCTGATCTGGCTTCGGATGACGCACGTAGTAATAAACTTCAGCAAACTCGGGAACAATGTTCGGTGCGTCGCCACCGTCCGTAATGACGTAATGGATACGCGCCTGAGAAGGCACATGCTCCCGCATCATATTGACCATGTGATTCATGGCTTCAACGCCATCGAGTGCCGAACGTCCTCGCTCTGGCGAACCCGCCGCGTGCGAGGCAATGCCATGAAATTCAAAACGACCCGACTTGTTCGCCGTCGTGCTTTCCGGAGACGCATTGTTGCGATCGCTCGGATGCCAGTGCAAAACCACATCGACGTCATCAAACAAGCCCGCTCGGGTCATGTAGACCTTTCCGGACCCGCCTTCCTCGGCAGGCGTGCCGTAGACACGCACGGTTCCTGATCTTTCCGCTATCGCTAGCGATTTCGCGAGCCCCACGGCGGCAGCAACAGACGCAGCACCGAAAAGGTTATGTCCGCACGCATGGCCGGCCGCTTCATCCGCAAGGATTTCCCGCTTGGGACTTGCCGCTTGCGACATTCCCGGTAACGCGTCGAATTCAGCAAGAATCCCGATCACCGGGCTTCCTCTTCCCGCCGACGCCACAAATGCGGTCGGCAATCCAGCGCTTCGACGTTCGATCGAAAACCCGTTGGACGTTAGATAATCGCCCAACACCATCGAGCTCACGTTTTCGATGTAACCGAGTTCTGCTTCGCGCCAGAGCTTATCGGCGATCTCGACCACCGCCGTTCTCTGTCCCTCAACGACTTTCTCGATCGTCGTCAGATCGGCAAACGAAAAAACACCTGCTATCGATGCCGACAGCACTAGCCCAAGCCGCCAATTGCGCACAATTATCCTCCCTTGGAGCTGATCTCGGCGGATACCTTAACCGGGATCGTGTGGCCACGAATGGCTGCAGATCTATTGACCCGCAATCTTCGCAGGGTTCCAACTAACATATCAAAATCAAGGACCAGCCGATGCCTCCATAGCCATCCACGTGACAGCTCATCAACGCTCCGAACGAACAAGCGGTTCGCGTAAATCAGCGTTATGATCAAATGATCAAGTTCGTCAGGTTTAGACCTTGGAAAAACTAACCGAGCAGCAACGCGCTAGCTGGAACGTCGACGGTTATTTAAAACTCGAACAGGTACTCACCACCGATGAGGTCTCGTTCTTCAACGACGAGCTCGATCGCATCCGACAAGAACCTGGTTGGGAGCCGGTGCGAGATCCCAAGATGCCCATCGGTCACTACGGTTGGCTCCCTCACGCGGACAACCTCAGCCCCGACGGTTTCATGGACCGGCGAGATCTGCTGCCCTACGGAAAGGCGTTCGTCGATTTAGTCGACCGCGCGCCTATCTTCGATCTCGTCGTCGATATCATGGGGCCAAATATTCTTCTCAGCATGACCCAGGCGATTGTACGAGCATCCCGAGACAAATTTCCGGGATACACGCATACCGACGGCGGTGAAGGATTACGTCAAATCCGGGTGACAGAAACGAGCCTGCCGCTGGCAGTGAAAGCGATGTATTTACTGACGGACGTAGAAGAACCCGACTCGGGTAATCTGACCGTGTTTCCTGGGAGCCATATGCGACCTTTCCCTTTTGACGCGAACCCGCCAGTCACTCCCTATTCTCCCGGAGCAGCTCAACTAAGCGGAAAAGCCGGCGATTGCTTCCTCTTTTCGCATGCCCTGTGGCACGGCCCCTCGCAGAATCGCTCTGAAAATTCTAGAAAGACCTTGCTGTACAACTACTGCCAGCTTTTCCTTCGCCAGTACGATTTCGAAGTGACCCCGAAGATCAAAGAGCAATGCACTCCTCGGCAACTCCGACTAATGGGGGATCTCGGTTACGACTTTCGCCCCGGCTCGTATTTTTACGTCCCTCTCGATCAATCCGAGATCATCGGCAGCAACTAGACCGATCGAGCCGCGCCGTCAATGGCACAGATCGGCGGCTTTATTGGAAATGCTGACCCCACGACGGCCAAGACGCATGGGATTCCGATCGTGCCCATTCGTACAGTAGCCTAGCGAAATGCCGGTGGCGGGATCAGCCCATGCAATTTGGCCACCTGCCCCGCCATGACCAAAAGCGAGCTCTGAATTCAAATGTCCGAATCCTCGGAAATTTCGTGCCTCGTCGCCTGCTACCACAATCCCCATCGCGCGATTGACGGGCCGATCAAACAGCATGTCGCGATAGTCCCCACTAATTACTGTTCGAGCCATCGACAGAGTGTTGTCCTGCCAAACAACCGGTCCGCCCACGCGACTACCGTGCAACAATCCCTGGTAAAAGAGCGCCAACGCTGCCGCCGTCATGATGCCACCTCCACCAGGAATGCCCACGGCACGTACGTCGGGACGATCGAAACTTAGGATGGCGTCCTCAGTAACCTCGGTAACGGGGGGTTCAGGCATCCCCAATTTCGCGTAATCCTCGCTGGTCATGGCTTCGCCCACGTGCATCTGCGGCGCTACTCTGTAATTTTCCGCATCGGGTAGTCCGATATAACAATCTGCAAGATCCAACGGCTCGATTATTTTCTGGCGAACGAAGGTTGGAAAATCGATCCCACTTTTTCGTTCAATGATTTCTGCTATTACCCACATCGACGAGGTTGGGTGGTATTCAAAGCGTTCCCCCGGCGCTGAATTGAGTCGCCACGAAGAGAAACGAGAAAGCCGTCGGTTTCGGTCGTTCCAATCCGTTGGTCGAAACGGGGCGTGCGGAAATCCCGCCGTGTGCAAGAAAAGTTGGTCGACCGTAATGGTCTCCTTACCGTTCGTGCCGAATTCCGGGACGATGTCAGCCACCGTCTCGCGAACATCAAGATCTCCCGATTCCATGAGTAACCATGCCGCCGCCGAGGTAAATGCTTTGGTTGATGAAAAGACGCAATAAAGAGTTTCGTTGGTAGCCTCACCAAACGTTTCGAAATAGGCGAGCCTCCCGTGTCGAGCAACGGCGATCTGGGCAGACGGCAAAACCCCTTCCGCTACTTCACGTTCGGCGCGGCCTCGCAATAGCTTGAGTTTCTCTGGATCAATTCCTAATTCGGCAGGAGTTACCGTGGTTTCGTCATTGGATGCCATCGAGTTTTTCCATCTCGTCGATCGTTCTCGCCGGCCGATCAGTATAGCTCGTTAGCGGTGATAGAATCGGCCGTTCGCGCTTGTGTGAAGGACCAACATGGATACCCGCAGTGGTTTCGCCGAGGCTGTCGGTAATACACCCCTCATTCGCCTGAAGACGCTTTCGGAAGAGACCGGTTGCGAAATTCTTGGTAAAGCCGAATTCATGAACCCAGGTGGTTCGGTCAAGGACCGTGCCGCCCTATGGATGATTGCAGAAGCAGAAAAGAGCGGTCAATTGTTGCCTGGTGGCACCGTAGTCGAAGGAACCGCTGGTAATACCGGTATTGGGATCGCCCACATCTGCAATGCTCGAGGTTATCCATGCATCATTTATATGCCCGACAATCAATCGCCCGAAAAGATCGAAATTCTAGAAACACTCGGGGCCGAAGTACGCGTCGTACCGACCGTACCGTACAAAGACGAGATGAATTACCAGAAGCAGGCCGGGCGATTTGCAGAATCCCTTGACGGCGCCGTATGGGCAAATCAATTCGACAACACGGCGAACCGGCTTGCGCATTACGAGTCAACGGGGCCCGAAATCTGGCGACAAACGGACGGCAAGGTGGACGCCTTTGTCTGTGCGGTCGGAACCGGCGGCACCCTCGCTGGCGTCTCGCAGTACCTTAAGGAACAAAATCCTTCCGTACAGCTCGTTCTGTCCGACTGCATGGGGAGCGCGCTATACAACTACATCACCAACGGCGAAACCGTTATGAGTCCGGGACCATCAATCACCGAAGGTATCGGAAATAGCAGAGTGACAGACAACTTGAGCGGCGCACAGATTGACTGGGCGTTGCAGGTTACAGATCAAGACATGGTCGATATGGTTTATCGCTTACTGCACCACGAGGGCTGGTTTCTCGGTTCAAGTACCGGTATCAACGTTTGCGGTGCTGCCGCCGTGGCTCAAAAGCTCGGACCGGGACATACCATCGTGACCGTGCTCTGTGACGGCGGTGGCAAGTACCAGTCTCGGCTCTTCAATAAGTCCTTTTTGGAGGAACAAGGTCTCCGCACTAGCTGACAGTGATCAGCTGCGTCCCACAAACATTCTGTCAGATACCTTTGAAAGTCACCTCGCGCTTTTCGACAAATGCTTTCGCAGCTTCTTTGTGATCTTCCGAGAGGCCAGCATGAATGTGATGGGTCGCCTCGATGTCTAGACACTCACCTAACTCGGCGCCCATGGCCGCCCGGTTAAAGTTTTCCTTCATGTATCGGTACGCGATAGGAGGTCCATCCGCGAGCCGACGTGCCATCGCCATGGTCGCTTCTTCCAGTTCTTCGTCAGCAAACACGCGGTTGGCGATGCCCAAAGCGAGACACTCGTCGGCACCAACGCGATCCGAAAGATAATAAAGTTCACGGGCTTTGCCGGGTCCCACTAAATGATGAAGGAACCAAGTGCCACCGTAATCTCCGCTAAAGCCCACTCTGGCGAACGCGGTAGTAATAAACGCACTCGCGGCCATAGTCCGCATATCGGCGGCCAGGGCAATCGAAAGTCCCGCGCCAGCCGCTGGCCCAGGAATCATGGCGATCACCGGTTTCGGCATAGTATAAATTCGACCCGCTGTCTTTCGATGATCCTGGCGTTGTTCGTATATTCGTTCGTCTAAGGTGCCGTCTTCATCGCGTCCCGCTGCCATTTGTTTTACGTCTCCGCCGGCAGAAAACGCGCCACCCGCGCCTGTCACCACAACCGACCGGACACTTCGAGTCCGGGCCGCGTAATCAAGCGCAACGCCCAATCCAGCCTTCATTGGATCGGTAATCGCGTTACGGGCTTGTGGTCGGTTGAGGGTAATCACCGCAATACCGTCAGTTTCATAAGCCAAACATTCTTCAGTACCTGTGTCGATGTCAGTTCGAGACATATGTCAATCTCCTTCAGTGAATCGTTACGCGAGCCGTTGGAACCGGCAAACCTGCTACATCGCTCCGGTATCGATAAATACCGCCCTCGCGATCCCCATCGCTACCGTCAGATCCCGACACGATGTAGAGATCCCTCAGGTCGTCGCCGCCAAAACAAACGCTTGTACACATGGGAACGGGAATCGTTACTTCTTGCCGCAGTGAGCCATCAGGCTCGTATACACCCACACCTGAACCGCCAGCTAAAGCTACCCACACCGCACCGTCCTCCGAGACCACCAATCCATCGGGGACCCCTGTCTGGGTGGTGGCAAAAACTTCTCGTTCGCCCAATGTTCCATCGGCGTCAACGGAATAACAAAAGACGCACTGGCGTCTCGAATCCGAGTGATAAAGTGTCGATGCATCTGGGGAGAACGCCAATCCATTTGTCAGACGCACGTCAGTGGCCACTACTTGTATTGAGCCGTCTAAATCGATGAGATAGAGATTACCGGACTTCGGTACGCTACCTTCGTCAAACACCGCACTTCCTAACGAACCTGCGTAGATGCGCCCCGCTGCATCGGTCGTTAGATCGTTGTACCCAACATTGTCCTGTTCGGGATTTCGATCGAGAAGGACATGCGTCTCGTTAAGACCATCAAATCCCTTAAACGCGATGTTGCGGCCACTGACCACGAGCCCACCGTCCGCGTGCAAACACATCCCGCCGATTCCCTTACGATGCGGGAAAACAACTTCGGTGCTGTCGTCGCGCTTCAACAGGTAGACTCCGCCGCCGTGGACATCGCTGAAAAAAAGGCCGCGTTGAGGATCCCATACTGGGCCCTCGACCAAGCCGAAGCCACGGACCAACTCTTCCATTACGTCCTCCTAGGTCTGGTCGCTGGCGTGAGCGTGGACGGCCAACAACTGGGATAACACACCGACCGTCGCTATTTATTGTCGAACGAATTCCTCGTCGACACGCATATCAAGTGCCGCATCAAAAAGTGCGCGAGCATAATCCGTGCTAGGGGTCTCGAAGACCTCCCGAGCTGGCCCCTGCTCCACAATCTCGCCATCCCGCATGACGATGAGCCAATTTGCGAGGGCACGTACCACCTTAAGATCGTGGCTAACAAACAAGTAACCAAGTTCGTGTTTCGCTTGGAGGTCCCTCAACAAATCTACGATCTGAGCCTGAACCGACATATCGAGAGCCGATGTGGGTTCATCCAGAACGACAAATTTCGGTCGCAATACCATTGCCCTCGCAATCGAGATTCGTTGACGTTGACCACCCGAAAACTCGTGCGGGTATCGATCCATCATCCCCGCTTCAAGGCCTACTTCGTTTAACACTTCCGCGACCCGTTCGCGACGCTGATCACTCCCGACTTCGGGCTCATGCACCCGTAACCCTTCCTCAACGATGTTTTGTACTGTCATCCGCGGAGACAAACTGCCGTAGGGATCCTGAAAGACAATCTGCATATCTCGACGCAAGGAGATCAACGATTTTCTCTTGGTATCGTGAATGTCATTCCCGTTAAAACGAACTTGCCCTTCACTGTGCAACAACCTCAGCATCGCGAGACCCAACGTTGTCTTGCCCGATCCCGACTCGCCCACCACGCCCACGGTCTGTCCCGCTCGGACAACGACGTCGACGTTATCCACCGCCTTAAAAAACCTTTTCCCAAACCATCCCTTGTTGACCTGATAGTTGACGGTCAAATCGCGCGCTTCTGCCACTACAGGCGGGGATCCCTCGGCGGGGGCAGGTTCGCCTTTGGGCTCGGCGGCAAGCAAATGACGCGTGTATTCGTGAGTCGGACGTTCGAATATTTCCTCGCGTGACCCACGTTCAACGATCTCGCCCTCAGTCATCACACAAATACGATCCGCCATGGTGCGAACGATGCCGAGGTCGTGAGTAATCAGCATCAGAGCCATACCCATATCGTTTTGAATGTCTTTTAATAGCTGGAGAATTTGGGCTTGGATGGTCACATCAAGAGCCGTCGTCGGCTCATCGGCAATTAGGAGCTTAGGCTCGTTGGCAAGCGCCATCGCGATCATTACGCGCTGCCTTTGACCTCCCGAAAGCTGGTGTGGGTAGTCGCCTAAGCGCGTCGCCGCATCCTGCAAACCGACCAAATGTAGCAACTCAAGCGTTCTCTTTACCGCGTCCTTAGTCGACAAGCGTTTGTGGACGACGAGAGCTTCACCAACCTGTTTTGCGATCGTATGGAGAGGGTTCAACGAAGTCATCGGTTCTTGAAAAATCATGCTGACCACGCCCCCTCGTATCTTGAGGAGTTCGCGATCATCGGCACCGATTACATCTACGCCATTGACGGTGATGCGACCCGCAGGATGACTGGCAAGCGGATAGGGCAACAACTGCAATACGGAGAGCGCCGTCACAGATTTTCCGGAACCACTTTCTCCGACTAACGCTAGCGTTTCGCCTGCATCAATCGTAAACGAGATGCCACAAACCGCCGGATCATTGCCGAAGTTCACGTGAAGATCGTCTACATCTAATAGGCTCGACAAATGGCCACTCCCAAATCTTCTAACCCTCGTACAACTCAGTCCGCACCCACCATGGGATTGAGCACACCGATTCTTCCAGTCCCGTCGTGATCACGACAAAAATGCACAAGAGCCAGACCACCGAGACAACGGCATGCTACCGTATTAAGGCATGTTTTTTTGTCCGCTGCGCATTCGCTTTTGGGCATCCGTTCGATGTTCCACAGGTGTCGTCGGAAAGCCGTGCGGAACGGCCTTGACTGATATGGAGCGCTGATGCGTCTGCACGTTGTCGACGGCACTTTCGAGCTCTACCGAGCTCACTTTTCACGGCGACCCGAACGCGTAGCCGGTGACGGAACCGACGTCAAAGCCACGTTGGGCGTTATGGATTCCTTGCTAGCCTTATTCAGCGATCCCAGGGAACAAGCCACTCACATCGCGGTGGCGTTTGACAACCCCATTGAATCATTTCGCAACGACCTCTTCGTCGACTACAAAACCGGCGATGGAATGGAGCCAGCACTTGCTGCCCAAATGGATCTAGTCGAGGAAGCCGTTGAAGCCCTAGGCATCGTTGTTTGGTCAATGGACCGATTTGAAGCCGACGACGCCCTTGCGACCGCGGCCAATCGGTGGCGGGAGGCGTTTACACAAGTCAGGATTATGACGCCCGACAAAGATCTTGGGCAGTGTGTCGCTGGATCCAAGATCGTTCAGGTCGACCGAATTCGCAACCGAGTCATCGACGAAGACGGAGTCCGTACACGTAACGGTTGCGCTCCGACAAGCATCCCCGATTGGCTCGCGCTGGTTGGCGACTCCGCCGACGGTATCCCCGGCATTCCGGGTTTTGGTGCGAAAACGGCCGGCAAACTGCTAACGGTCTACGGTTCGATAGAGGCGATCCCCGACAATTGTGAGGATTGGTCGTTACCCGTTCGAGGTGCGCCCAGGCTCGCGGCGACCCTCGACGCGCATCGCGACGAGGCGAGACTGTACCGAGCGCTCGCTACCCTTGCGACGAACGTGCCCCTCGAAGAAGACCTTGACGATCTACGTTGGCGAGGAGCTGATCGCACGCTATATCAGAGAGTCAGCGAACGTTTAGGCAATTGGACTCCCAAACCAGTCCGCTGGCGTCCCGCACGCTAACCAAGCCTGGTTCAATAACCTCGCCGGCTAACCAGCGATGACTGAGGCGTTAAAGATTTCTTTTAAACAATGAAAAGAGTCGCTCCCAGTGACGCTCCGCCGATTCCTTGTGATAAATGCCTTCTCGTTGTGGAAACACGAATCCATGAGCAGTATCGGGATACCATTCGATCCGGTAATCGATACCCGTCGTCGCAAGATGGGCATCAAGTTTTTCGACCATTTCGGGCGGCGCCCAGTCGTCGGTTTCAGCACAACCGAAATAGATCTCGCCTTGAATCTTGTCTGCGGTCAAGTGCGGAGAGCTATCTTCATCAAGATATAAGCGTACGCCGTGTAGCGAAGCACTCGCTTTGATTCTCTCAGGAAATTCCGCTGCGGCCGCAAAAACAAACGGTCCGCTCATGCAGTAGCCAACCGCGCCAACAGGACCGTCCGAAGCCGATGTCTCTTCCTCGAGAAACGCCAAGATAGAACGGGTGTCCTCGCACACAAGCGCGTTGGAGAGATTGTCCATGAGTTCGCGCATTCTTTCGCGCGTGGCTCCCGGCAAGCCTAAATGAAATTCCGTTACATCCCGGTAATAAAGGTTTGGTAGGACCACGTAATAGCCAACCGTAGCAATCCGACGTGCCATATCATGCAATTCTTCGCGCTTGCCCGGTGCATCCATGTAAAAAATGACGACCGGATAGGGGCCACCTTCTTCGGGGCAGGTGATGAACGTGTTCATGGCACCATCCGCCGTTTGAATCGTCGCGTGTTGCTCGAGCATTAACCTATCTCCTTATCGAGTACCGAAATCAAAACTTCCACCTTCGCTGTACGATCGCAGCAATCGGCGAGCCGTGGTTTGCACGTGCACCTCGTCGGCTCCATCGTATATGCGTGCGAACCTTGCCTGACGGTACATTCGTTCCAACGGAGTATCTTCGGTCACTCCTTTTGCACCGTGAACCTGAATGGCCCGATCGATAGCGTTGTGCAACATCGATGCGCCATATACCTTGATCAACCCGATCTCGATTCGAGCCTCGTCCCCTTGGTCGATCTTTTGTGCCGCGTGTAGGGTGAGCAATCGGCTCGCCTGAATTTCGCAGGCCGTATCGAAAATGAACTTCTGGATTTGTTGGTGTTCAGCCAATGTTTTTCCGAAAGCGACGCGCTCGTTTGCTCGATTACACATGAGGTCAAACGCACGCTGAGCCTGTCCAAGCCAGCGCATGCAATGGAAAATTCGTCCTGGGCCAAGACGGTCCTGAGCGATCTTAAATCCGTGCCCTCGCATACCAAGCAAATTCTCCTTCGGAACACGTACGTTGTCGTAATCAACCTCGTAGTGGCCATCAAATTCACCCATCACCGCAACATCACGTACGATGTTGTAACCGACGGTCTCGGTGGGGACGATGATCATCGAGAAGGCGGCATGAGGAGGCGTATCGTCTGGCTCGGTTCGAACCATGGCCGTGGTATAAGCCGCGGTCCCTGCACCTGATGTAAACCATTTGCGGCCGTTGATTACCCATTCATCTCCTTCGAGGACTGCACGTGTTTGCAGTTGGGTTGGATCGGAACTCGCGACGTCTGGTTCCGTCATTCCAAAACTCGGAAAGACTTCCCCCGCTACCAATGGTTCAAGATATTTTTCACGCCAATCCGGGCTTGCGTACCGGTGCAGCATGATCGAGTCCTGTAGCGAGTGCGTACCCAACGCGACGGTTGCAAGACTCGAGCGACCAACGACCTCGTTGACGAATACATAATCCATAAAGGGGAGACCGCCACCGCCAATTTCCTCCGGATGACCCAAAGCCCATAGATTTGCGTCTTTCGCTTTTTTCATCAACGCGCTCATCAAACCTCGCCGGCTTTCGGGGGTCTCTTCATAGAGTGTGTTCTCCACCGGATAAATTTCTCGCTCAATGAAATCCAGAACCTTGGCCCTTATCGGAATGACATGGTCTGGGATCGACAAATTCAACATGCTCTTACCTCTCTTCTTTGAACCCCATTAAACTCCACCAACGACAAAAAGGAAGGGTTACAGAACATGGCGACATTCGATCTCAATGGACGAACGGCTCTCGTCACGGGCGGTAACGGCGGTATCGGCCTAGGTATCGCCCAGGCACTCGCTGAGGCTGGAGCGAGCGTGATGATCGCTGGCCGCGACGAGGAAAAAAACGAAACGGCTTCCAACGAAATTAATCGCAATGGCGGGCAATGCCGATCTGTGCGGTGCGACGTAGGCGAGCTCGAAGACATCGACGCTGCCATAGCAGAAACAATCAACGCGTTTGGTGGCTTACAAATTCTCGTCAATAACGCGGGAATCGCGGAGGGTGAGTCGCCCGAGAATATGTCAGACGCCATCTGGGACAGTGTCGTCGACACCAATCTTAGGAGCGTTTTTCGCTTTTCACGGCAGGCATTCGAGGCAATGAAGCAAGCTGGATTCGGGAAAATCATCAACATTGGTTCGATGTATTCGTTATTTGGCAGCGCGCAGGTGCCAAACTACTCCGCCAGCAAAGGCGGCGTCGTCCAACTGACCAAATCACTCGCTGTTGCTTGGGCCCCGCACCGCATTGAAGTCAATTGCATACTCCCGGGCTGGATTACGACGGACATGACTCGACCCGCTATCGACAACGAACCGTTTCATCAACAAATCGTTCAACGGACCCCCGCTGGGCGTTTCGGCGAGCCCGAGGAATGTGGGGGCGCTGCCGTTTTCTTTGCCAGTTCCGCCTCGGATTTTGTAACGGGCCAATCTCTGGCTATATGTGGAGGCTTTAGCATTGCATAGTCGACTGATCGCCCTCGCACTCTTGCTCGAAACCACGGCATTGGCACACGAACCGTCGATAGTCGAGGCGTGCACTCAGTTAGTTCAAGACTACGCGTACAGCCGCGATCATGACGACGCTAACGGTTACGCCAATGTATTTGCTAGAAACGGCGTTTTTTTGTTCCGCGGTCAACGGTTCGAAGGACGTGCTGCAATTCACAAACGCATGCAGGACAGTGCCGGCCAAATCACTCGGCATGTGATGAGTAACGTTCGGGTTACCGTCGAAAGTCCCGAGAAAGCACGCGTCGTTAGCTATGTCACGGTCACCATCGCGGACAGGAGTGATCTCCCCATTCAGGTCCCCGGAGTTACGGCATTAGGGGAATATCATGACATTTGTGCAAAAACAGCCGACGGATGGAAGATTCAAGAACGCCAATTCGTCGATGTCTTTACGTTCGACAATTGACGTCCATCCCATAGGCAGCTACGGTTCAGACTCAGCTAGGGAGGACATTGGGTTGCCGCAGAAAGACCTCAAAAACGCAGGTCTGAAAGTGACGCTACCACGCCTTAAAGTGCTCGAGGTACTGGAGGCCGAAGGGCCCCACCACTTATCGGCAGAAGACGTCTATCGAAAGCTCATCGCCAGCGACGAATCGGTTGGGCTAGCAACCGTGTACCGAGTGCTCACACAATTTGAGAACGCGGGTATCGTTGATCGACACAACTTCGATGATGGCCATGCCGTCTACGAGTTAGCTCATGATACCCATCACGATCATATGGTCGATATCGACACCGGGACGGTGACTGAATTTGTCAGCCATCACATTGAGGAACTGCAAAAGGAACTCGCCCGCGAATATGGCTTTGAATTAGTCGACCATGAACTGGTGCTGTACGTTCGTAAACGTACCGATACCTAACGACTGAAGCAACGACGCAGCGATCTCGCTCGAGGCCGTAGTCCACGCTTTCACCACTATTCGCGAATGAGAATTATTTGCGATTAGGGTACGATTGACCGATGTTGTCAGTCCAACATCTTGCCATCGGTCAAACCGCAACCATCATCGGGTTCCGCGACGAAAGTGCGTATGTCGAGCGCTTACGGAGCTTAGGACTGGTACGGGGAACTCAGATCGAAGTCGTTCGCACTGCCCCTTTGGGCGACCCCGTCGAGCTGAAGTTACGAGGATTTCGCTTGGCCATACGCGCCCGAGAGGCCGATTGTCTGATCATCGAGACTGAGGAGTCGTCCTCAGTACTTCAGCCACCGACAAATTAATGCTAACCATCGGCCTAGTCGGAAACCCAAACAGCGGGAAGTCCACCGTGTTCAATGCCCTCACCGGTGCACGCCAGCGCGTCGGCAACTGGCCTGGCGTCACGGTAGAGAGAAAGTCAGGGCAGTTTGTTCACGAAGAAACCACATTTGAAGTGATCGACCTGCCGGGCACCTACAGTCTAGACCCCGGCGACGCCACCGAAGCGATCGACGAACGAATTGCTCGTGAATTTCTTTCCGGTACCTCGGTCGACGTAATTGTCAACGTCATTGACGCGACCAGCCTTTCGAGAGGTATCTTCCTAACGACACAATTGCTTGAACAAAGCACACCCGTTGTCGTCGCACTCAATATGCTCGATAGCGCTGAACAACTGGGTATCGAGATAGACGTACCTGAACTTGCGAAAGCGCTTGGTTGCCCCGTGATTCCCCTGGTGGCAACTCGAAGTCGTGGTATCGAGCAACTCAAAGACAGCTTGTCCATTGCCACCCACCGTTCGTTTTCTACCCTTGAGGGCTCTGCCGAGCGCTACGCTTTGATCGACGACATCGTCGAACGCACCGTGGTCGAAGCCAAACGGACACTTCCCATTACCGACCGCATCGACCAACTGGTACTCAACCGTTACCTCGCCTTTCCGTTTTTTCTTGGCGTGATGTACCTAATGTTCATGTTCACGATCAACGTCGGGTCGGCTTTTATCGATTTCTTTGATATTGCCGGTAACGCCCTGTTTGTCGAAGGCCCAAGGACACTACTTGAAAAAGTCGGTTTGCCCGTTTGGCTGGTAACTTTCCTTGCAGATGGCGTTGGCGGAGGAATCCAACTTGTCGGGACGTTCATTCCTGTCATTGCCTGTCTCTTCCTATTTCTTACGTTTTTGGAAGACACCGGCTACATGGCACGCGCCGCTTTCGTTCTAGATCGGTTAATGCAACGGCTTGGTCTGCCAGGCAAATCTTTTGTTCCGTTGATTGTCGGTTTTGGCTGCAACGTCCCCGCAGTGATGGCGACACGGAGTCTCGACAATCAGCCAGACAGAATCCTGACAACGATCATGGCGCCCTTTATGTCCTGCGGTGCGCGACTGACGGTCTACGCGCTATTTGCAGCCGCGTTCTTCCCTAGTAATGGCCAAAACATCGTTTTCGCGTTGTATTTCTTCGGCATTGCTGTCGCCGTTGTGTCGGCAATGGTAGTCCGCCGCCACCTCCTTCACTCGCGCTCATCTGCCTTCATCCTCGAACTTCCGGCTTATCATCTACCCACCGTGAAGGGCATCTTGATTCACACCTGGCAGCGGCTTTCGGGCTTTGTAACCCGGGCAGGCAAAGCCATCGTGATGGTGGTGATCGTCTTGAACGTGGTCAATTCCGTCGGAACCGATGGGAGTTTCGGCAACGAGAACACAAAAGACTCGGTTCTTTCTTCGATCGGACGAACAATCACCCCAGCATTTCGACCCATGGGCATCAGTGACGATAATTGGCCCGCGACGGTTGGAATCTTTGCCGGAATCTTTGCGAAAGAGGTCGTCGTTGGAACGCTCGATGCGCTTTACAGTGAAACCCCTGTCGGCGATTCAAACTTCAATCTGCTCGACGAGTTCGCCGCTGCTACACAAACGATTCCCAACAACCTCTCAGCCCTCGTTTCAACCGTCACGGACCCTCTCGGTTTAGATTTAGGCGAGCTCGACGATACGTCCGCCGCCGCGACTAATCAGGCGGTCGAAATTAATACGATTACCGCAATGCGCTCACTATTCGATGGCGAACTAGGGGCTTTTAGCTATTTATTGTTCGTACTTCTTTACATGCCTTGCGTCGCCACCATTGGGGCAATCTATAAAGAACTTGGATCCTTCTGGGCAGTCTTCAGCACCGCCTGGAGCGTCGTCATCGCCTACGCCGCCGCCGTCGTTTGCTATCAACTTGGCGGCGCGGTAGATCATCCCCTGCAGACTCTTTTTTGGTGCATCAGCATGATTGCCATGGCCGCTTTCATGTTCACCGCGCTAATCCGATGGGGCGTGAGGCGTGCGAAAACGGACACACTCATCCCAGTATTGCACCTCGAATAATGCGGATTGGTTTGCAAGGTTTAGCTTGATTCCGAAATCTGCGATTGGATGTAGTTCTCGACACCTGTTTTATCGATCAGTTCAAGTTGCGTTTCGATCCAGTCAACGTGCTCTTCCTCGGATTCAAGAATGGATTCGAACAATTCTCGACTGACGTAATCGTGACTGGACTCGGCGAAGGCGATGGCATCACGAAGATCGGGCATCGCCGCGTTCTCGAGGGCCAAGTCGCACTCGAGCATTTCCTTCACCTCCTCTCCGATCATCAACTTGCCCAGATCCTGAAGATTGGGAAGACCTTCAAGGAATAGAATTCGTTCAATCAATGCATCCGCATGTCGCATTTCGTCAATCGATTCTTTTTTTTCGTATTCACCAATGCGTTCTAAACCCCAGTCTGAAAACATCTTGGCATGCAGGAAGTACTGGTTGACGGCCGTCAACTCGTTCTTTAGCGCGCGATTCAGATGGGTAATGATGTCCGGGTCTCGTGGCTTCATACGGCGTCCTCTGTTGATATCCTAATCATAGCTTCCACGGACCCCTATGTCTGTCTCTTATACACATCTGACGCTGCCGACGAATAGAGAGGTGTAGATCTCGGTGGTCGC